>VEOV01000013.1 GCA_012026855.1 Geobacter sp. | reverse complement strand
TCTGGCTCGATGGCAGCAGTGACATGCTGCCCCAACTGCTTGACGAGTGGAGTCGGCGTGCTGCCTGACAGAGTGCGGGACTATCTCAAACGGCGTGCCATGCCGGGGCCGTGGCAGATTGAAGGTCTCACGGCTGCGTCCTTGCGTGGCGGCATAATCATCCCCTCCCTGGCCGAGTCGGTCTCCATCCCCCTCCTGCTTGAGTCTCTCTGTGCCGATTCGACCCTGCCGCATTCAGGACTGGCAGTGCTCCTGGTGGTCAACAACCGCCTCGACGCCACTGCCGAGGAGCAGGCCGACAACCGGCTTACCCTCGAACTGGTTCGCTCGGAGCGTAGCAAACTCCCTTTTCCGCTCCTCCTGATCGATGCTGCCACTGATGGTCTGGCCCTGCCGCTGCGCGACGGTGGGGTAGGGGTGGCCCGCAAGCTGGGTCATGATCTGCTGCTCCCCCGGCTTGACTTCAACTGCTGTGATCCCCTGCTGATCTCCCTGGATGCCGATACCACTGTCGCACCTGGCTATGCCGGCGCCATTGTCAGCCACTTTGCCGAGGCAGGCTGTGGCGGAGCGGTAATTCCCTACAGTCATCGCCCAGGGGTGACGGCAGCTGAAAACCTGGCCATTGAGCGCTACGAACTGTTTCTGCGCTGCTATGTTGCCGGGCTGCAGTATGCCGGTTCTCCCTATGCTTTCCACACGGTGGGGAGCGCCATGGCGTGCCGCGCTTCGGCCTATGTCAGCTGCGGCGGCATGAACCGGCGCAGGGCGGGCGAGGATTTCTACTTTCTCCAGTCCCTGGCCAAGACCTCCGGTGTGGCCCAGGTCAGCGGTACCAAGGTCTTCCCGTCACCACGCCGCTCCGGCCGGGGCCCCTTTGGTACCGGCCGGGCGGTGGGGGCGCTGCTTGATGGTGATCCTGAGGCAGTGCTCTTTTATCAGCCTTACTGCTTCGTGCTGCTCAGACAGTGGCTGCAGCTGGCAGAGGCCGGCTGCCGGGAACGATGGCCGGATCTGGCGCAGCGCAGCCGACAGGTCGCGCCGGTGCTCCTTGCTTTTCTGGAGGGACAAGGCTTTCCTCTGGCCTGGGAGCGTCTGCTGGAGCACAACAAAAGTGTAGAGCGCCTCTGCAAGGGGTTCCACGACTGGTTCGATGCCTTCCGGACCATGAAGCTGCTGCATCTTTTGAGCGATGAACTCTACCCCAGGGGGGAGCCAGCCGAGCTGCTTGACAGCTTGGCGGAGCTCTGGGGCGGGTAGGGGCTGGCGCCAGCTGCGCGCCTTGAGACGCTCCGGCGCCGTCAGAATGGAATGTAGCCGTTCGGTGCCATTCCTGCTTGACATTGGTCTAACCATTGGATGATAATCTGTTCCGTTTCGCCAAATATCAATTCAAGGAGAGTGAAGTGATGAAAAGATTTCTTCTGTTTACCTGCCTTTTCCTGGCAATGACCGCTGTCTCTGCCGCTGCCGGTGACGGCTCCTGGGAGCGCGTCAAGAAGGGTGGGAGTCTGACTATTGGCCTTGACGACGCCTTTCCGCCAATGGGGTTCAGACAGGCTGACGGCAAGCTGGCCGGCTTTGATATCGATGCTGCCGAAGAGGTCGGCAAACGCCTCGGCATCAAGATAAACTGGCAACCGACCGCCTGGGACGGGGTAATGCACTCACTCAATTCGAAAAAATTCGACTGCATCTGGAACGGCATGACCATTACCGACGAGCGCGCCAAAGAGGTGGCCTTCACCAAGCCGTATATCATGGATGGCCAGATTGCCATTGTGAACTTCAAGGAGAAGCGCTACAAGGGGCTGGCTGATCTGAAAAAATTCAAGGCTGGCACCCAAAAGGGCTCTTCCGGGCTGCAGGCCGTGAAGAAGCTGGCCAACGCACCGACCGAGCTGAAGGAGTACGAGGATTACCCGAAGGCTCTGCTTGACCTTGAGGCCGGCCGCATCGATGTGGTGGTGGTTGACAATGTTACCGGCCGCGACATGATCGCCAAGCGCCCGGGCAAGTTCAGGATCCTGCCGTGTATGATCAGCAAGGAGCCTTTCGGCATCGCTTTCCGCAAGGATGACGCCGATCTGCGCGCCAAGGTGCAGCAGACCCTTGACAAAATGGTCAAGGATGGCACAATGGCCAAAATCTCCCGCAAATGGTTTGCTGAAGATATCACCAATCCAAAGAAATTCTAGTTTAGGAATTTATGAAACATCTAGTCAGCAGGGTTGTCATGACCCTGCTTTTTTTTGTCATCACTGTTGCCCCTCTCTGCGCCGCTGTCGATTATGACACTCTCTTCAGAGAGTCAAGCGACCTGATGGCACAGGGGGAGCTGGACAAGGCGCTGGCCGTCCTCGGCAGGGTGCCTCCCCCCAAGGCAGGCGAGGAGGCAACCGCCTTTGTGTCAAGCCGGATGCAGATCGCCAGGATTCATGCCGCCCAGGGAGAAACGGCCAAGGCGTTGGCCGACTGTCGCGAGGTGCTGAAACTCTTTCCGGATAACAGCGAAGCGCTGAATTTTGCGGCCTCACTGGAAAAGGAGCGCGGCTCCAGAGTGCGCGTTTTCTTCGACGATATCATCAAGTTCCTGCCGGCACTGGCAAAGGGGACGTTGATGACGCTGCTCCTGGTTGTTGCCACGATTTGCATCTCACCTCTGGGGGGGCTGCTCATCGCCCTCGGCCGGATCAGCACCATAAGGCCGTTGTCGGCCCTCTGCTGGTTCATCATCTGGTTCTTCCGGGGGACGCCGCTCCTCCTGCAGCTGTTCTTCATCTATTACGGCCTGCCAGCCTTCGGCCTGACCCTAGCCCCGTTTACTGCCGCCATCATCGGCCTTGGACTCAATTACTCCGCCTACCTGGGGGAAATCATCAGGGGTGCCATCCAGAGTATCGACCATGGCCAGATGGAGGCGGCCAAGGCCATCGGCATGACCTATGGCCAGGCGATGAAGCGGGTCATCATTCCCCAGACCTACAAACGGCTCATGCCCCCCATCGGCAACGAGTTCATCGCCCTGATCAAGGACACCGCCCTCGTCTCAACCATTGCCATGGTGGAGCTGATGCGTTCCGCCGACCAGATGTTCAACACCTACTTCAACATTACCGCACTGCTGCTGGCGGCCATGATCTATCTGCTGCTCACCAGCATTTTCACCTTTGTCTTTGAAAAAATAGAATACCGGGCAGGGATTTATGAGCACCGTTAACGAGCCGCTCATCAGGCTTGAGGGGATCACCAAGAGATTCAAGGGGCTGACGGCCGTTGACTCCGTAGACCTGTCGGTCGGCTGCGGCGAGAAGCTGGTCATCATCGGTCCGTCAGGGTCGGGCAAGTCAACCCTGCTGCGTTCCATCAACCTCCTGGAGGAGATTGACGCCGGGCGGATCTTCTTCGAGGGGCGGGAGGTCGGCTACATCACCAGCAACGGCCGCCGCCAGCTGGCCAGTCCGCAGGCGATCTGCGAGCTGCGGACCCACATCGGCATGGTGTTC
>VEOV01000010.1 GCA_012026855.1 Geobacter sp. | reverse complement strand
TCCTTTATCCTGTTCACCTCATATGAGCTGCTGAAGCGGATTTACAGCCGGATTGCCCCCCAGCTTAGCGACATGGGGTTGTTACCGATGAGGCAGGGGGAAACAGGCAGACACCATCTGCTGGCAAAGTTCAAGTCAGCGGGTAGCGGCGTACTCTTCGGTACGGATTCTTTCTGGGAGGGGGTTGATGTGCAGGGGGAAGCACTGGAAACCGTCATCATCACCCGGCTGCCTTTCCGGGTGCCGACAGAGCCGGTCCAGGAGGCACGGAGCGAATACATAAGCGCCAGCGGCGGCGACCCGTTCATGGATTACACCGTGCCGCAGGCAGTAATCAAGTTCAAGCAGGGCTTTGGGAGGCTCATCAGAAGCAGCGGCGACCGGGGTGCTGTTCTCATTCTGGACAGCAGGGTTTTGAACCGTGGCTATGGCAGAATTTTTCTGAAATCGCTCCCCGATGTCAAGGTTTCAGCCCTGACGGGCAATCTCCTGATAGAAGAGCTGCAGAAGCACTACTGAGTCACTGCTTCAGCTTCATGTCCCGTTTGGCAGCGAAATTAAAGCACTGGAAATACGACAGATAGGTGAGGATAAAGTTGAAGAAAATCATGCTGAGAACAAACCTGGTGGCAGCACCGGGAAGGTTCTTGGAAGAGACCAGCAGGGTAAAAGCAAGATAGAAACAGAAGACCCCCGCCTTGATCACATCGCCTACCAACCGCTTGTTTCTCTGGCTCTTGAGCTGTTCGGGCGTCAGCCCTTCCTGCACCGCCTCAATGGCAAGCGCGGCTTCTCTGGCAGCAAACTTGTACACCGGGTAGAACATTGCCAGCTGCATCAGCAGGGTAAGAAGAATGCTTTTGTTAAAGAGGTCTCCCCTGCCGATAGAGGCCAGCCCCACCTGAAAATTCATCGCGACGTATATCAGCAGTGCAACTAGCCCGACCTGCACTACCGCATAAATATTGATCAACCTGCGTAACTTCTTGAAATCAAAACCTGTCGACATCATTTTCTCCGTAATTATAAGCGTTTGATTCCATAACTCTCCAACGGGAAGATATCAAATAAAATGCCGTTTTACAAGTTTCTTTTCCGGCAGTTTTTTATTTTCATTTGATTAGTTGTAATTAAGGGGTGTTTTGCTACATTTTACTCATGAATTACCTTAATGCGGAGCAATCTAGATGAGCGGAAGCAATAGAGTCAAAAAGAGCTTGCTATGCGGACTCCTCCCCCTGCTGGCTTCCCTTGTTCTATTGATTTCCGATACGGCATCATCAGCAACTTCGCCAAAGCTGGAGCTGACGGCGGAGGAGCGGCAGTGGCTCAACACCCACCCTGACATTAAAATTGGCATTCGCGAAACCCCGCCGCTGATCATGAAGGGCGAACATGGCGAAGGCTATAGAGGGTTGTCCATTGACTATGTGGAACGGGTGGAAAAACTGCTCGACATCAAATTCACTTTTGTCAACTACCCAACCTGGCAAAAACTGCTTGACGAAACCAAAGCCAGAAATGTTGATATCCTCATTTCCGGCACGATTACCCTGGATCGCTCATCATACCTTGATTTCACTCCGCCATACATTCAACTGCACAACAAGATAATCGTAAAAAAAGAGCTGGATCTGAAGCAGCTGAAACTTTCCGACATGTCAGGCATGAAAGTAGTCGCTGTTGAAGGGACTGCCATTTTAAATCATCTCAAGCGAAATTTTCCCGACATCCGCATAATTGCCTCAAGAGATGAGATAAGCGCCCTTGAGTCGGTCTCTTTCGGTGAGGCTGATGCTGCAGTCATGGAGATTGCCAGGGCAAGTTACTACATCGATCAGGAAAAAATCACCAACCTGTCCATCGCCGGCGATGCGGGCTACCTTTATAATTTCTGTTTTTCATCAAGAAATGACTGGCCGCTACTGAACAGCATTCTGACAAAGGCACTGGATGCCATTCCACTAAAGGAACGCAGAGCTATTAACCAAAAATGGCTCTACAATCTCGAGCCGAGCATTTTCAAAAGCCGCGGTTTCTGGATAACTGCAGGTGCTGCGACAGCAATCCTGCTCACAGGGTTGATCGTTGCATGGAATATGATTTTGCGTAAAAAGGTTGCCGCCGGCACAGCAGCTCTTGGTAAAGAACTTGAAGAACTGGAGAAGGCGGAAGAGGAGCTGCGTCGCCTGAACAGGACCCTTATGGTGCTGGGGAAGAGCCACGAGTTCCTGATGCAGATTCAGGAGGAAATCCCCCTGTACAATGCCATCTGCAAACACATTGTAGACACAGGCGGCTACAGGGAGGCGTGGGTAACCCTGCTCCAGAACGATAAAGCCTTTCAGATTGCCGGATTCGGGCATCACGATGCCATGGGTGCCAGCATCGAAGGAGAGGAACGTTCCAGCCATGCCAATGAGAATGTCTGGAGTGCCATCAAAACCGAAGCCGCATCCATTCGCAGAAATAGCAGCGCCGCCGACAGCGAATCAGAAGAAAAACCTGTCTCGTCCATAGTGTTCCCGCTCTGGGGAGATGGCGTTGTCATCGGTGCCGTAGAAATAATAGCCGATGGCGATGGTTCGTTTGAGGCAGAGGAGGTATCGCTGCTTTCCGAACTCATGGAAAACCTCTCCTATACCGTTGCCGCCATCCGCTTGAAAGAGGAGCACCGCGAGGCCGAGGATCTTGTCAGGAAACTATCCCTGGTTGTGGAACAGGCGCCGGTCAGCATCGTCATTACAAACAGCAATGGAGCTATAGAATACGTAAACCCGTATTTCTCCAAATTGACCGGCTACAGCGCTGATGAAGCAGTCGGCAAAAATCCGAAAATCCTTAAATCCGGTCACATGGATGCTGCCTTTTACGACGTCATGTGGCGCCAGATAAGTGGTGGTTTTGAATGGCACGGCGAGCTGTGCAACAAGAAAAAAAGCGGCGAAATTTACTGGGAATCTGCCTCAATCTCGCCGGTAAGAAACGGCGACGGCGAAATCACCCATTACATAGCCATAAAAGAGGATGTAACCGACCGCAAACGGGCCTATGAAGAGCTGCAACGAGCAAAAGCGGCTGCAGAGGCAGCTACAACGGCAAAGAGCGCCTTCCTGGCCAATATGAGTCACGAAATCCGCACACCGATGAATGCGGTCATCGGCATGCTCTATCTGTTGCAGCAGACAGAGCTCTCTGACAAGCAGAAAAGTTACACCGCGAAAGCCGAAGGCGCTGCAAAATCACTGCTGAAGATTATCAACGATATCCTCGATTTTTCCAAGATTGAAGCCGGACGCCTGCAAATGGAATCAATCCCGTTCCTCCTCAGCGAAGTTCTGACCAAGCTTACCGATATTGCGCCTGTCAGCATCGGAGACAAGAAAGTAGAACTTGTCATCTGCACCTCCGCAGAAACCCCGGATCTGTTGACAGGCGATCCGTTGAGGCTGGGGCAGGTTCTCCTCAATCTGGTCAACAACGCCATCAAGTTCACCGAAGAGGGAGCAGTCATAATCCGGATTTCCCCTGTGTCAAAAACAAACGAGCGGGGCACGTTGCATTTTATCGTTGAAGACACCGGCATAGGCATGACAGCGGAGCAGAAAGAGAGACTCTTCGGTGCCTTTACCCAGGCGGATTCCTCCACCACGCGACGCTTCGGCGGGACCGGACTTGGACTCACCATAAGCAGGCAACTTGTGCAGCTTATGGGGGGAGACATCGCTGTCGAAAGTGAGGTTGGTGTTGGCAGCAAATTCTCATTTAATGCTGAATTTGCCCTTGAAGCAGATCATCACGAGACACTCGGAGAGAACTGCAGCGCATTGCAAGGAAAACGCCTGCTGCAGATCAGTTCCGGTGGAAAAGGTGCCGCAGCAACGGCAGCAATGCTCGTCTCATTCGGCATCAATGTAACCACTATCGCACATACAAGCACCCTTAAGGACCAGACTGAATTTGACCTGCTACTTCTGGATATTGCCGCCACTGACATTCAGGGAGCAGATGAAATCTTAAGAGCGACCTGCAAGCAGGGCTTAAGAAATATTCCTGCAGTCCTCTTCAGTAACGACAAAAAACTTAGAGGTATTGATGCCACATGCAGTCCCATAGCAGAAACCGTTGTTAAGCCGACTGTCCCGGCGGCACTGCTCGGGGCACTAATGTCTGCTGCCGGATTCCTGAACAGCCGTGAATGTCATGAAGAAGAAAGTATTTCCGTTGACGACTATTTCAAGGGGCGCAGGATTCTACTTGCTGAAGACAATCTTATTAATCAGGAAGTTGCCAGGGGGATACTGGAAAGGTGGGGCATCAGTGTGGATATCGCCTCCAACGGCGCCATGGCCACTGAAATGGTGCGCTCCTCGGGCAACTGCTATGATGCCCTGTTGATGGACCTGCAGATGCCGGTAATGGATGGTTTTGAAGCGACGCGCCTGATTCGGGCATCAAGCAGGTATAAGGATCTGCCAATTATAGCCATGACCGCCAGCGCCATGCTTGATGACCGGGATATGTGTTTCAAGGCAGGCATGAATGATCACGTTGCCAAGCCGATTGATGTCAGTGAACTATTTGCTGTACTGCATCGCTGGTTCAGGCCTGAAAGTGAAATTCCGGCAGTAATCGCCGAAGAGTCTGCTTCTGAAGGCTTGCGAGCATTTACCTTTCCGGAATCAACTCCGGGAATCGACCTGGAGAAAGCCATCAAGCGAGTGGGCAACAAGCAGATTCTCATTACTGTGCTTAAGGAATTCCGCCGGCTCCATAGCCAGGACGACAGGATAATACGCGAAGCCGTGGAAAACGGGTCCCATCTCTTGGCCAGAAGGGTAGCCCATACCCTGAAGGGTCTGGCAAAAACAATTGGCGCCGAAGAGGTCGGCAACATCGCAGAGTCTATTGAGAACTCGCTCTCGAAGGACCCTGGCAAGACTATCGAAGAGTTTATGCAGCCACTGTCAAGTGAGCTGGCCAGCCTTAATGCTTCTCTCGCTTTTGTTGAAGAGATTGCTGCCGATGATTTACTGACAATTCCGCCGTCAACCGACGAAGAGCCCGGCAATCCAGAGGCTTTATCCGAGCTGCTGCGCGACCTTTATGCCCAGCTGCAATCAAACAACCTTGAAGCATGCAACGTTGTAAGAAAGCTGCGGCATCTCCTCCCTGACGATTCCCTGAAAAGTCAGGTTGAAACTGTCGAGAAGGGGGTGGAGCGGCTTAATTTCAGCGAGGCACTCAAGGGGGTAACAGAGATTGCCGAAATCCTCGCCATTGACCTTGCATACAGGGAGAGCAGATGAGCACAGCTCGCCATAAACTACTGATCGTCGATGATACTCCGGCGAATATCCAGATACTCCACCAGATATTCCAGAGCGAATATGACATTTTTTTCGCCACCTCCGGGGCAGGTGGTATTGAAGTGGCAAAACGGGAACTGCCTGACATTGTTCTTCTGGATATTATGATGCCTGAAATGGACGGTTATCAGGCCTGTCGCATCCTCAAATCCGACCCGGCGACAGAATCTATCCCGGTAATTTTTGTCACAGCCATGGGAGAAGAGGAAGATGAGACAAAAGGGCTTGAAGCCGGAGCAATCGATTACATTACAAAACCGATCAGCCCCCCCATAGTTAAAGCCCGTGTGAAAAACCATCTGGAACTCAAAAAGGGAAGAGACCTGCTCGTTGAGCTGGCAACAGAAATTGCAGAGAAAAACATCGCCATGGAGCGCGAAAAAGCCCTTGCCCACACTCTGCTCCAAACCATCCTTCCGGAAAAACTGCCGGTGGAGGGATTCAGCACAGCTGTCTACTTCAAACCATCGGATCAGATCGGTGGAGATTTCTTTGACGGTTGGCGTGAGGGACGATTTGCGCACTTTTTAGTGGGAGACATATCTGGCCACAGCATATCAGCGGCACTGGTCATGGCCGTCAGCAAAGGCCTTTTTATGACCATTGGCAAAGGGAGAACGAATCCTGCCGAAATCTTCACCGTTGCCAACCGGATACTTACCGGCATGCTTGCTGACAGCGGCATGTACCTGACCATGGTCTATGCAGTCTGCGATACTGAAAGCGGCGAACTGCAGATCGCCTCGGCCGGGCATAATCCAGTGTACCTTTACTCATCCGGAGCAACTACAGCAGTTGAAGCGACCGGCCCACCACTGGGATGGGATGCCGAAGATTTATGGGATGTCAGCAAATACCACTTTGCTTCAGGCAACAAGCTGCTGTTATACACCGACGGACTTATTGAAGTGCGCAACGGGGAAGGGGTGCTTTGCAGTGAAAAGATCTTTGCTGGAGTAAGTGCTGCCGACTCCCCCCAAACAATGATTAACACCCTGCTGAAGTCAGCCGATAGCCACTGCGACGGGGCTTTCGATGATGATGTGACATTAGTCGCCATCGGCTATGGAGCCGAGGGGGAACAGGCATAATGGATTCAGTGCAATTCACCTTCAAATTGGAGCCGGATTTTACCAGCTCGGAAAAATTCCGTAAGGAGCTCGTGCATGCCCTGCACAAGGTTCAGAGCTCCTCATGTGAAACAGCAGCGGCGGATGATCTCTGCCAGATTGTGAGCGAACTGGTAAACAATGCCGTTGAGCATGGCAAAAGTTCATATCTGTTGGGAGAGTTGACCGTGTGCAAGGACAGAGTTGCCTTCACCCTTACAACAGACGGCATACCGTTTGACCCCACTGGAGTAAATGCAGTGATGCCTGACTTTGATGAACACAACGACTTGCCTGAAGGTGGGTATGGGCTGGCAATAATCCGCAAATTAGCTGATGAATTTATCTACCGTTATGCAGACGGGAAAAATATGACGACGGTTGCCAAACAGCTTGGCAAGGGTTGACCAAGGGGGAATCATGGAAATCAGTGTGGAAGTAGACAGCAACATCATTTGTCTCAAGCTGGCCGGCAGTTTGGTGGCAAGTACCCTTGACGGGGTAAAGACCCAGGTCCAGAAACTGGCCGAAAAAAAGTATGTACATATCATTTTTGACATGAGCCGGGTTGATTTTGTCGACAGCTCCGGTCTGGGGATGTGCATCAGCACCGCCAGAGAGCTTGATGCCATTTCAGGGAAGCTTGTCTGCTGCGGCCTGAAGGAAAACGTCCAGAAACTCTTCACCATGACAAGAGCCGACCAGAAGATAACCGTCATGACAACACGCAGGGACGCTTTTGACAACCTGCTTGTCAAAATTCAGGATGCTGCCAAGGCGTAATCGATTCAGACAAATTGAAGGGACAACCTAATGAATGAGAAATTACTGGGCGACATTCTGCTTGAGTTTAATATGGTGAGCGAAGAACAGCTTGCAGAGGCTTTCGCAACCCAGAAAAACTCCCCCGACAAAGGGACACTCGGCCAGATCCTTATGGACCTCGGCTATCTCAAGGAACACTCCTTGAAAAAAGCCATTGAGCAGTGCCAACGGAGGCAGCGATTTATTGATGTCCTGCTGAACTATAATTTTGTCAGCAAGGACGAGCTTGACCTTGCAGTTGACATGAGCTCCAGTGAGAAGATTTCGCTTTATAAAGTGCTTCTTAACCTCGATTTCCTCAATTTTGAATCACTGGCCAAAGCAATTTCCATCTATTCCGGGCTTCCCTTCATTCACCTGAGTGGTAAGCTGCCCAACATCAAGACAGGCCTTGCTAAGTCAGTCATCAGTCTTAATACTGCTGAGCGAAAGCTTGTCCCGGTTGCTTTTGACGGTCAGAAAATCACAATTGCCATGTCCAGAACGCTTGAAGCAAACGAGCTTCTCAGAATTGAAGATCATCTGAAATATAAGGTTGAAACCGTCATTGCTCCTGAAGATGAAATTGTTAACACCCAGAATCTTTATCAAGCCATTACCACTTCAGAACAGGCGTCCAGCACTGAAACTACGAAACGCGTACACCTGCAGGACTCAATTCAGGCGATTATGGCTGGTGATGTAGACACTCCAAAAAATGAAAAAGAAAACGCGGAAATAATTGAAAGCGACAGTGTCCTGGCAAAAATTGTCAACAAGATTATCTACGACGCCTGGACCAAAAGGGCTTCCGATATCCACATAGAACCCGGGGAGGGTAAAGATGACATTATTGTAAGAATGCGCATAGACGGCTGCTGCGAGATCTATGAACAACTCCCGTGCAAATACAAGTTTTCCATCCCCTCCAGACTGAAGATCATGGCTGATCTTGATATTTCAGAACGGCGCAAGCCTCAAGACGGCAAGATCGCCTTCAAAAAGTATGCACCGACTGACATTGAACTGCGAATGGCAACAATGCCAACTGTTGGCGGCATGGAAGATGTAGTTCTGAGGATCCTTGCCAACTCCGAGCCGGTAGAATTCAAAAATCTGGGGCTGACCGAGCGGAACTACCGTGAATTTACAGCAGCCATTCACCAGCCTTATGGCCTGATCCTGGTAGTGGGGCCTACCGGCTCCGGAAAAACTACCACCCTGCACTCGGCTATAGCCACCATCAACACCCCAAAACTCAAAATCTGGACTGCTGAAGATCCAGTTGAAATCACCCAGAAAGGTCTCAGACAAGTCCAGGTGAATCCCCGCATAGGACTTACATTCGCAGCCGCACTAAGATCTTTCCTCAGGCTGGATCCGGATGTCATCATGGTCGGCGAAATGCGGGATGAAGAAACAGCTGCAATCGCAGTCGAATCTTCACTGACAGGCCACCTGGTATTTTCGACGCTGCATACTAACACTGCACCGGAAACTCTGACCCGTTTGCTCGACATGGGCATTGATCCGTTCGGCTTTGCCGACTCACTCCTCTGTATCCTTGCTCAACGTCTTACCAGAAGACTCTGCGACAGGTGCAAGGAGAAGTACGTCCCCAGTGAAAATGAATGGCGCGAGCTGGTAGCAGAGTATGGCGAAGAGGATTTTGCCATCCAGAATATTGACAGGGAAGCTGTATCGATGTCGCGCGCCAAGGGGTGTGATCACTGTAACTTCAGCGGCTATCGCGGGCGGCTGGGGATTCATGAGCTGCTAACCACCAGTGAAACTCTCAAGACTGCCATCAAGACCAAATCTTCGACAGATGATATCCGAGCATTGGCTGTCGGTTGCGGTATGACAACCCTGAAGCAGGATGGCATCCTTAAGGTAATGCAGGGGTTAACGGATATTTCCGAAGTGCGGCGGGTATGTATGAAATAATTTCATCCCTGACTAATCGGCAGCTCTAGCCACGGTAACTACATTAACGGCCTCTGCACCGGCATGCTTTAGTATTTTGGCGCACTCTTTCACCGTGCTTCCTGTCGTATAGACATCATCCACAAGCAGGATTCTTTTGCCTGAAAAATCAGAAACACCGGAAATGGCAAAAGCGCCTTTGACATTTTCCAGTCGCTCTACCGCTGAGAGATTTACCTGTGGCTCGGTCCACCTGACCCGCCTCAGGGTGTTGCGCAGCAAAGGCAGCTCCCACCTTTTCGCAAAAATCTCCCCCAGAAGGATAGCCTGATTGAAACCGCGCTGCCGCAGCCGCTTTTTGTGAAGCGGCACAGGGATGATCATGTCCGGCCTGGACTCGCTGACAAACTGACCAAGGTGGTCAGCCGCCAGCAGGGCCAGCGGCCGGCGGAGCATGGTCTTGCCGCTGTATTTGAACTGGTGAATCAGCTCCCTGACCGGACCGTCAAAAAGCAGTGCCCCCCGCGCTGAATCAAAGGAGGGGCTGGCAAGGGTACAGGCGCCGCAAAGATGGTCGCTGCAGCTTGCGTGAAGGTAGGGCTGCCCGCAGAGTGGGCATAATGGCGACTCCAGAGGTGTTACTCCGGCTAGACAGCTGTCGCAAAGGCGGACTTTACGGCTGTCACGGAGCGGCTCCCGGCAGCAATGGCAGAGTGGCGGAAAGAGGCAGTCAACAAGCCTTGCCCAGCAGCGTTGCATCAAAGGCCCAAATCCTCGTTTACTATCAGCACATGGAGATCGGCAACCCGCGGTTTGCGGTCCATGACATGGATAATCCGGCAGATCCTGTCAGGCGAATTGCAATTGGCGCAAAAGCCGGTTTTGGCGCAAGGGGTATTGCAGTTGAGCCGCTTCGCATTGGGGGGGGCGGCGATGTTTTTCACCCGGTGAATGGCGGCAGTCAGGTC
>VEOV01000318.1 GCA_012026855.1 Geobacter sp. | reverse complement strand
TGTTGTGTATAAGAGACTGGGTGAAGTAGAGCGGGGGGTAGCTCTGCACGCCGACCTTGTCGAACATGACCCCGAACGAGTAGATGAAGCCGGCGGCCAGTGCTGCCCGTACCGACGTGTTGCCCAGGTTGCGAAAGGGACGGAGCAGTTCACTCAGACTAAATTTTTGCAGCTGGACTGAATATGCCCCGAGGGCCACTAGGGAAATGCCGCCGAAGCCGGTCAGGGAGAGCTTTTCGGAGAGGAGCAGAACCCCCCAGGCCGGCACATAGAGCATGGAGGTCTGGCAGAGGGGGTAGGTGAGGGAGATGTCGCCGGAACTGTAGGCTTTGCCGGTGAAGAGGTGGTAAAGGGTGAAACAGCTGCCGCCGCCGAGGGCCATGAGCAGCACCCTGCTGTCCGGAACCGGCACCGGGAGGCGCAGTATGGCCAGCACCAGGGTGAACATCAGGCCGGAGCTGACGAACATCCACCAGATGAACACGGTCTTGTGGTGGCTCTGCTTGACCATCAGGTTCCAGATGGCGTGCATCACGGCAGAGAACATTATCAGGGTAAAGGCAAGGCTGGTCATTGCCGGGAAGTATATTGCAGAAATTGAATTTTAGCGAGAGTAAAATTCATGACGTTGTAAAAAGCCCGGCGCCCCCTCCCTCGGGCTGCTCGCCTCAATAACCGGCAACTTTCACAACGCTGATGGCCGATTTCCCCCTGGTGAGCAGCCCCTCTTTTTGGGTGACCTCCAGAGTGATCAGCTCACCGCTGGACGGATCAAAGCAGTAATCAGCCAGGTAGCCCGGTCTGACACTGCTCTGGCCAAGCTCGCGGAAGGTGGCGCCGCTCCACTGCAGCAGGTGAAAGCTGTGCTTGCTGAAGGAGCGCATGTTGCCGGCAACCATGGCACCGTCATTTCTCGGCAGCAGCAGGGCGCCGTCGGCAGTTCGGTACAGCCGCTGCTGCAGGAAAATCCAGCGGAAACCGTCACCGCTGCTGCTCCGTGACGGCTCGGCCTCCCTTTTGAAATGTGTTTCCGAGCCGCCGAACCGGTCACTGCTCTGCCAGAGCTGCTCCCCGTTCGGGGCAAGGGCAGTCAGGAGCCCTTCGCTGCTGATGACCGTGAAGCCGCTGTCAGTACCCTGTTTCAGGCTGCTGACGGTGTAGATGTTGGCATTTTCAGGAAGCCGGAGCGGCCTTATGGTGGTGAACTTGTCACCGCTTTTGACCACTTCGCTGACAGGGCCGTAGAAATCGCTCTCCATGGACATCTGCTGAGCGTAAATCTTCCGGTCACTACCGCTGAGGGTGAGGCTCCGGAAGTAGTAGGGGAGGTCAGCGGCAACTGTCTTCAAGCTGTCTCCCGCTGTGGTCAAGACCCGTGAAGCCAGGGTTTCCCTGTCAATGGCCGTGACAAAAATCTCCATGTTGCCGTCGTTGTCAATGTCTGCTGCGTCAAGGGCGATGATCTGTGTGTTGGCCGGCAGCTCGGCTGTGGCAATCTTTTTCAGCTCATTTCCCAGGCGATAGTAAAACAGAGCCCTGTTGGAGGCGACGAAGAGCTCCCGTTCGCCTGAAGGGAGTTTTTTGCCGCAGGCAATTGCCACCAGGGCGCCATCCAGGGGAGAGCTGTTCCAGGTTTCCCTGAAGAGTCTCCCCTGATCCGCTGCTGCCTGTGTCACCGGCATTGATGGAGCTGCAGGAGCGATTGCCGGCTGCGGTTGCCGGGCAGTGGCGACTTTAGCCTGACCGGCCGCCACCCCTTTGCCAAGGGTTGCCGCCAGTTTGCCCAGGGCTGCCGGAGCATCGTCTTCCCGCTCCCCTTGTTCGAACCCCTTTGCCAGGAGGTTGCCGCCAATGGTTTTGACTGTGGCATCCAGGGTGAAGGTCTTGCCGAAGACCACGTAACTGCCGGTTATTTCTGCTTCGGCTGCGTCACGCCGGTCGACGGCTGTAAAAACCTCCGGGTCAAGGCGTGACAGGAGCAGCGCCGGCAGGAGGGTCTTGAGCTCAGCCCCATTGGGGGTGCCGACGGCATTGAAGCTGCCGATGTAGGTGCGGAGCGGTTCTGCCCCGGCAATGGCGGCCGTGGCCAACAAAACGGTGGTGATGAGTATTTTGCAGCGGATCATGGTTTACTCCTTCTCAGGCCAACGAGTTTTTCACTGAGCCGGTAAACGGGGAGGGCGGCTATTAGCAGGAACGCCAGCCTGGTCACCTGGAATGAGGTTACGACCGGCACGCCAAGCTTGAGAATCTTGGCCGTGACGCACATTTCGGAAATCCCCCCGGGCGCGGTGGCCAGAATCATGGTTTGCACCGGCAGCCCCTGCAGCATGGCGGCCAGGGCGGCAGCAGCGGCGAGGATCGCCATGGAGAGCAGGGTTGCGGCCACTGTGCCGAGTAGAAACCGGCCCGATTCGTTCCTCAGGTCAGGTTTGAAGCGTGCCCCCAGGGCCCATCCCATGAGCAGCTGGCCGCTGATGCCGATCAACGGCGGCACGGCCGAGAGGTTGATGCTGTTCATGGTCAGCAGGGCGCTTGCCGCCAGCGGTCCGAGAATAAAGGCGTTGGGTATCCGGCAGCGGTCGAAAATGACTCCGCCGGTCAGGGCAATGGCCAGCAGCAGCATCAGCCCCGTTGCCGTGATTTCCCTGGCTTGGGGAGTGTAGCTGTCTGTGCCGGTTGCCCCGGCCAGGGTAAGGATAACAGGAACGGTGCAGACTACAATGAAAACCCGCAGCGACTGGGCCAGCGCCACCCGGTCGAACCTGGCTCCGGCCCGCTCGGCCAGCACCGCCATCTCCGCGGCGCCTCCAGGAATGGCGCAGAAGTAAGCGGTGCGCTGCTCAATACCGGCAATGCGCGCCAGGAGAGCCCCTCCGGCAATGCCTGCTCCCAGGGCAACCATGGCAGTGGCCAGCATCAGCTGCCAGTGCGACAGCAGACGCCAGGTGATATCGGGTGAAAAGTACTGGCCGAGAATACAGCCGATGAAGAGCTGGCCAAGCTGCCGCCCTCCGCTTACTGCCCTGACCGGCAGTTCATAGACACCGGCAATGCCGGTAACCAGCAGCGGCCCGAGCATCCAGGGGAGGGGGATGTGCAGGGCAGAAAACAGGCTCCCCCCGCAGAGGCTGAGCAGCAGCCCGGTCAGGTACGGGGTGAGGACTCTGATGTTCATCCCCTGCAAAGCCTGCCCTGCAGGGAATGTTGACCGATCAGCGGTACCAGGGTCTTGGTTGTGCTGGGACATGCCGGCTCCTAAGCTGCTTTCGCCAGTTTGTGCACTCTTGGTGACTTGTCCCGCCGGTTTCTGGAGTGCGGCCTCATGGCCCCCTGCAGCAGGGTTGCCAGGGTCTGCAGATCGGGCCGGTATATTTTCGCCGTTTCATCCCAGGTCAGTACCCCCTGACTTTCCAGGGTGACCAGGAGCAGCAGCGTTTTTTTTCTGGTTAAGGACAGCTTTTGGGCCAGCTCGATAATTGTCAGGTCGGTGCTGCCCGTTTCAAGCAGTGCGAGGAGTTCCTGCGGCAGGGCGCCGCTGTTAAAGCAGTTGTAGCTACTGTTCTCGTCCATTAATAGCTTCCTTTCCCAGGGAGAAGGTGGGCCGATTGACAGGGGCGGACTGCTCCGCCCCTGTCAGCTAGGGAGATTAGAAGGTAAGGTTGAGCACTACCTGGGTTTTCCACGGGTTGTCCGGAGTCTCGACTGCTCCGCTCACGCTGTTTTTCACGGTGTCCTTGTAGTAGTCGCCAAGGAAGACATAGCCGGCAACAAGGCTGGCTGTCAGGTTACTGCTGATCTTGTAGCCGACTTCGGCGTTGACTTCGGTGCCGACGTACTTGCCATTGGAATAATCATTTTTAGCCAGGTTTTTCGGTTTGAAGCTGTTGTTGTTCTCGGCAACGGCTGCCATCCCCAGGTTGGTCTTGATGAAGGTCTTGTCGATGTCAAGATCATAGCCGACAAAGGCGCCCATGAGGCCCTGGTTGTAGTTGGTTACCGTGTTGATCAGGGCCCGGTCGGTGTTGGCGGCATATCTTGTGTTGGTGATCAGCATGGTCATCTGGGCGGCAGAGTAGGTGGAGGTGGCGTTGCCGTCACCCAGCTGGTTGACGCACTGGAAAGCGCCGACCTTCCCCTGGCCGTCATCACCTGAGGCGTAGAGAACGGACGAACGGAGGGTGCCCGGACCGGCTTTCACTTTGGCTGCCACGTTGGCAGCATAGGCAGAGACCTTCTGGCCGACCTGGCCGAAGTCATTGGTCGGGTTGTCACCGTTCTGGTAGAGGAGGAAACCGTCGATGGTGCCGGTGCCGAAGTTGTAGGCGGCATTGACCCCCAGGGTGTTGAGGATGTTGAAACCGCTCTTCTCAAGGTTGGAGTAGGTCAGGTAGTAGGAGCCCCCCACGGTCAGCTCCTTGCTGAGGGCATACTTCGCTTCCAGGATGCCGAGGTCAAGGGAGTAGCGTCCCGGATTGACCGTGCCGCTCAGGGAGCCGGTACCGGTCGGGGCGGCGTTAACTGCCGGGATGGTGCCGTCGGCGCCGTTGAAGTTCAGGTTGTCATAGCCGCGCAGCCAGCCGGCATTAACTGTCAGTTGGTCGACCTTGGTGGTGGTCATTACTCCGGCGATGTCGGTGCCCAGGAAGATCCCCTTATAGGCGTCGTCAAACGGCATGAGGCCGGCCTTCACCCTGGTCGGTGCGAATGGGGCCTTGAAATCCATGTAGACGTTTTTGGTCTCCAGGTTTACCTGGTCGGTTTCCATGGCGCCCCCCTGGTTGCGGGTCGAGTTCTGGCTGGCTTTCCCCTGGGAGGTGTCACCCCAGCGGGAATCGATTTCAAACTGGGTGACCAGCTTGACATCGTCGCTGAATTTGCCGGTGTATTTGAGCCGGGCCCGCTGCTCGGTGTAGAAAAATGAGTGTGACGGGTTTGTCCTGTAGAGAGTCCTCTTGCCGCTGGCATCATTGCCGCCGGCCTGATCAAAGTTGGTCAGATCCCCCTTGATCCGCAGCATGCCGTTGAATTCGTGCTCCATTGCCACTGCGCTTGTTGCCATGCAGCCGAGCGCAGCTGCCACTGCTGCCGTACCCTTTAAACCTAATCGTTTCATATTTACCTCCGTTTGGATATACGCCTGCCACAAGGCCGGGGCGCTTTAAAACCGTGAAGCATCTATTGGAAACCACCCTGAAAAAGAGGGGGGGATAGCCAACTCCCCCCACCATAACAAGGAGGGTACTGCCTGAAAAATGGTGCGGCTTTCAGAAGATCCAGAGGGCTGCTGCCGGGATCTCGACCCAGTGATTGCCCGGCGGCAGCGGCAGCGGGCCGTAGCCGCGCAACTGGGTGCCGTTCAGGTCGAAGACATACTCCCAGGTGTTGCCCAGGTAGAGGGAGGTGACCAGGGGGAGCTGCAGCCGGTTTTCCCCGGGTCCGTCGGCCAGGGCCAGCCGCTCGGTCCTGACCACGGCCACAGCCGCCTCCTTGTTCTTGTGCTGGTTGCAGAGCATCCCCTTGAGGGCCCAGCCATCGCCGACCAGCATGGCCATGTTGCCGACAGCTGTTTCCACGGTTCCTTTGAGCTTGTTGTTGGTCCCCATGAATTCAGCCACAAAGAGGGACCGTGGGGTTTCATACATCTCCTGGGGGGTGCCGGCCTGCTCGATGATGCCGTTTTGCAGCAGCACGATCCGGTCGGACATGGCCATGGCCTCTGCCTGGTCATGGGTGACGCAGAGCGCGGCGATGTTCAGCTCGATAATGAGCTGACGCAGCCAGATGCGGGCTTCTTCCCGGAGCTTGGCGTCCAGGTTGGAGAGCGGTTCGTCCAGGAGGATTACTTGTGGTTTGTAGACCAGCGCCCTGGCAAGGGCGACCCGCTGCTGCTGTCCGCCGGAGAGCTGGTGGGGGTGGCGGTCCCCCAGCTGGCCGAGCCCCAGGTTGCCCAGGACTTCGTTGACGCGGCTGGCGATCTCGCTTTCCGGGGTTTTGCGCAGCTTGAGGCCGTAGGCGACATTTTCGAACACTGTCCGGTGGGGCCAGAGGGCGTAGGACTGGAACACAAAGCCGAGCGCCCGTATATCCACCGGCATTTCGATTTTGGACGCACCGTCGTAGACCACCCGGTCGCCGATGGTGATGTTGCCGGAGCTGGGGTATTCAAGCCCGGCCACGGAGCGGAGCAGGGTTGTTTTGCCGCTGCCGGATGGGCCGAGCAGGGCGACGATCTCCCCTTTTTTCAGATCAAGTGATGCCCCCTTGAGGATGTGATTGTTCCCCAGGGTTACGTTCAGGTCTTTTACAGTAAGTTCAGTCATGCAGTTTCACTCCATAGCGCAGGGCGATACCCATCCCGACGCTCACCAGTAGTATGTTGATTACAGAGAGCGACGAGACGAGCTCGATCGCTCCTGCCCCCCAGAGGGAGACCAGCAGCGAGCCGATTACCTCGGTACCGGGACCGAGGAGATAGACCCCTGTGGAATATTCGCGCTCAAAGATCATGAAGATCATCAGCCAGCTGGCGAGCAGGCCGTACTTGATCAGCGGGATGGTCACGTGACGGTCAACCTGCCCGGGGGTGGCACCGGTCACCCGGGCGCACTCCTCCAGTTCCGGGCCGACCTGCAGCAGGGAGCTGGAGATGAGCCGCATGCCGTAGGCGAGCCAGACAACCGAGTAGGCCAGCCAGAGGCTGAACAGGGTCTGGCGCAGCGGCGCCAGGGGCGGGAAGAAGAGGAATACCCAGAGGAACGCCAGGCCGGCCAGCAGCCCCGGCACGGCTCGCGGAATCATGACCGAGTAATCGAAGGCCCTGGTCCAGCCGTTGTTTTTCCGGTGGGTTGCCAGCCCCATCAGGGTGTAGCAGATGCCCGCCAGGGCGCCGCCGACCACACCAATGAGCACGGTGTTGACAATGCCGCGGATCAGGTTCCCCTGCTCAAAGACCGAGGTGTAGTTCCCCAGAGTAAAGGCCTCCGCCAGGGTCACCCCTTCGCCCCAGTGGGTGACAAAGGAGCGGAAAATCACCCCGATGATCGGCAGGAATACCGTGATCAGCAGCCAGATGAAGACCGCGGCAGCGGCCAGCCAGCGCCAGATGCCGAGGGGCAGGGTTGCCTGCCGGGCGCCTTTCCCCTTGAGGGTGATGTATTTCCCAGCATTGCGCAGCAGGTAGCGCTGCATCAGCACCATGGGAAGGGTGAGGGTGACGATGCACATGGCAACGGCCGCCATCAGGTGATAGGAGGGGGTGCCCAGCTTGTTGGTCAATTTGTACAGGTAAGTGGGCAATACCAGGTGCCCTTCCGGGTCACCCAGCACCAGGGCCAGGCCGAAGACCTGAAAACCGAGGAAGAAAACCAGCATGGCGCTGTAGAGAATCGCCGGCATGACCATGGGGATGCTCACCGTCAGGGCAACGCGCACCGGTCCGGCGCCGGAGACCCGCGCCGCCTCCTCCACATCGGAGCCAAGGCTCTTCAGGGCCGAGGAGGAGTAGAGGTAGACGTGGGGCACGTGGGTCAAGCCGGCAATCAGGACGATGCTCTTCATGGAATAGATGTTCCACGGCACCGAGCCGATAAGCTGCTGCACCCAGATGGAGAAGAAGCCGACCGGGCCGACGGCAACCACATAGCCGAAGCAGAGCACCATGGGGGAGACGAACACCGGGATCAGCAGTACCGGCTCAAGCCATTTTCTCCCCGGGAGGTCGGTCCTGATCATCAGGAAGGCCAGGAGGGTGCCCAGCGGCACGGAGATGATCCCCATGCCGAGGGCAATGTAGAGCGAATTCAGAAACGCTTTCTTGAAGTCCGGATCTTCGAAGATGAACCGGTAGGCATCCAGCCCAAGGCTCTTCTCCGGCTGGAAGAAGGGGGCATCGAGAAAGCTCTGGTAGAGCAGCAGCCCGATGGGGAGGAAGATGGCGAGCACCGTCAGTGCGATCACCAGCTTCTGGGAGAAGGACATGTTTTTCATTTTTTCGCTGTCCCCATGGCACCTTGCCATTTGTTAAGGAAGTCGAGACGTTTCTTCTGGTCCAGGTACTCGATTGTCTCCTTGCCGATGGGAATCGGTTTGGCGGCTTTGCCAAGCTGTTTGGCGAGAGTTGCCATGGTGGTTTCTCCCTTGATGTCGCTCCTGATGGAGAACAGGTCGGCTTTGTCGGAGATAATCTGCTGGCCGCGGGCAGAAAGGATGTAGTCAGTCCAGAGCTTGGCGGCATTGAGGTGCTTGCCGTTCTTGGAGATGAACAAGATGCGGGACATGACGGTGGTGTAGTCGCTCGGGTAGACAAAACCGATGGATGGGTCTTTCTTGGATTTCATGAAGGCGTAGGAGCCGATGATGTTGTAGCCGAGCAGCGCCTCGCCGGAGCTGATTTTCTCCATCATGGCGCCGGTGCTGGTGTAGACCTTCATACCGGCACCCCCCATGGCGTTGGCCATGGTCCAGAAATCCTTGTTGTGCTTCATGTCCTGGATAATGTACATGAAGCCGACGCCGCTTCTTTCCGGGTCGTAGGAGACCATCTTCCCTTTGAATTTCGGGTTGGAGAGAACTTTCTGGATATCGGCGTGGGTCTTGGGGACTTCGTTGGCAGCTACCAGCCGCTTGTTGTAGATGAAGGAGATCGGCTCATAGGTGGTGGCGTAGGCCAGGTTCTTCCAGTTGGCCCACTTGGGGAGACTGGCTGTTTCGGGTGACTTGTAGGCCAGGGCATGGCCGTCGTTGACCAGTTTGATGGAGAGGTCCGGTGCGGAACTCCAGGTGACGTCGCAGGTTCCTGCTCCGGCAGCGACCTCGGAGATGAAGCGGTTGTACAGCTCGGTGCTGTTGAGATCGTTGTACTCCACCTTGATGCCGGGGTAGAGAGCTTCGAAATCCTTGACAAGCGGATCGACTGCCTTGGTGTCGGTGGTGCCGTAAACTACAACTTTCCCCTCTTTCTTGCCGGCGTCGATGATTTTCTGGTAATCAGCCGGGTAGCTCGTAGTCTTGGCAGCCATTGCTGTCATCGGCAGCAGGGCGGTAATAACTGTAGCAACCGTTGTTGCCAACCTCCGTTTTGTCTTTGTCCGCAGCATACATCCTCCTTGGTTGATTTGTTGTCTGCCAGAGATGACTCTGATCCAGATTTTAGAATCATGTATGAGCAACAGTGGTGCCAGATTTAATGAATTGTGTAACAGGCTTGAATTATTGATGTATTTATGCGTAGAGCGGGAAAGTTGGCACTGGAAAGGTTATAACCGAAATTATGGAATGCAGGCTTGCAGGGGGGTATTGCCGAGGTTTTTCAGGCGTTTAATGAATGAATAACCAGATGCATGGTTATAACCAACGTTATGACCTTTTGCCTGGCAGTGACCTTAAGGATGTTTTGAGCTGGAGATTTGTAAAAAAATGTTTTGAAAAGTGGTGGTGCCGGTAGCTGGACCTTGCTGCTGGAGAGGGCTAACTCTCAGCGAGGGGGATAATCCGTACTCTTGCAGTTCCTTTGCCGAGGAAGCCGAGCTCTTTGGCGGCGGCGCGGGAGAGGTCGATGAAAGGTGTTTTGCGCTGGCGGCAGCGGTCATTGATGGTGACGACCACCTCTTTGTCGTTGGCAAGATTGATGACCTTTACTCTGGAACCA
>VEOV01000347.1 GCA_012026855.1 Geobacter sp. | reverse complement strand
TCCGGTCATTGCACCGCCTGTCCCCCCGGAGGAGCCGCAACCGGAAGAACGTCTCTCTGCCAGGATAGTCGGTAAGGAGGGGGTTTATACGGCCAGGCGGAAGGAGAGTCTCAGGCTGGTTGCCTCAAGACTCGGTGTGCGCCTGCGTGACCTGGCGACAATGAACCGGTTGAAACCCGATTCCACCGTGCTTGCCGGCCAGAAGCTGAAATATAATAACCGGCGGATTGTTCCCAAGCGCCTGAATAACGGCATAGTCATCAATATTCCGGATCGCAGTCTCTACCTTTTTCGCAACGGGCGGGTCGCTTCCAGATATCCGGTTGCCGTGGGCATTGCCAAAAAAGGCGACAGCATCATCTGGCGCACTCCGGTCGGCAAGTTCCGCATAATTGACAAGAAGGAGAATCCTACCTGGAAGATCCCCCCTTCAATTCAGAAGGAGATGGAGGAAAACGGCGAGGAGGTTATTGCCGAGATTCCGCCGGGGCCGAAAAATCCCCTTGGAAAATATGCCATGCGAACCACACTGCCGGGGATCATGATTCACAGCACCACAAGACCTGCTTCAATCAACAGTTACAGCAGCCACGGCTGTATCAGGGTCATGCCTGAGCATATGGAGCGGCTTTTCAGGGATGTTACAGTGCCGATGCAGGGGGAGATTGTCTATGCCCCTGTCAAGGCAGAGGTGACCGAGGATGGTAGAGTCTTTCTTGAGGTAAACAATGATTCCTATGAGCAGCTTGAAGACCTTGCCCAGGAGGTCAACCGGGTCCTGAAAAAAGCCCGGGCGTCCGAGATGGTATCCTGGAAAAAAGTAAGACAGCTGCTAAATGAAAAGTCCGGAATTGCTGTTGATGTTTCAGCAGTTCCGGACTGATTAAAACGGGAAATTGGTGACAGGAAATATCAGGCGTGATTCTTGATTATGCCGGCAGCCCGGTCACTTTGATTGGGGAAAAGGTCCTTGGGCACGTTTTCGCGGCCAATGGCTTTGAAAATCATGTATCTGGCGCAGTTAGACCAGTCCTCCTCACAATAGATCTTCTTGTAGACTGCTGAAGTGGATGGCATGTTGGCCATCTGGTCATTGAAGAAGATGCATTTTTCAATCAGTTCACATTTTGCCATTATTCGTTTCTCCCTTTCAGGCAAGCTTTCTGCCGCCGCATTTCTTGAGTCTTGCATGAGCTTCACGCAGAATACGTTCAGTGGTTGCCCAGTCTATACATTTATCTGTGATTGAGACGCCGTAGGCCAGTTTGGAAAGGTCTGCCGAGATGGCCTGATTGCCGTTCTGCAGATAACTTTCGATCATGACGCCGGAGATCGAGCGGTTGCCGGCTTCAATCTGGTCGATTACCGCACTCAATACCCCTGGCTGTTTCTCGTGATTTTTTTCAGAGTTGCCATGGCTGCAGTCAACCATTATTGTCGGGAAAAGCCCTGCTTTTTGCAGCATCTCTTCAGTTTTGGCGATGTCTTCAGGGTGATAATTAGGTTTTTTCCCGCTGCCGCGCAGCACAATGTGCACATCGGGATTGCCGGTGGTCTGGACTATGGAAGTCAGGCCTTCACGGTTTATCCCTAGGAAGCTGTGGGAGTGAAGTGCGGCGATCATGGCATCGATGGCGATCTGCATGTTGCCGTCAGTGCCGTTTTTGAAGCCTATGGGGAAGGAAAGGCCGCTGGCAAGCTCGCGGTGAGTCTGGGACTCGGTGGTCCGTGCCCCGATTGCTCCCCAGCAGATCATGTCAGCCAGATATTCAGGGGTGATCGGATCGAGCATTTCATTGGCAACAGGCAGTTTCAAGGCGGTCATCTTGCAGAGCAGTCCCCTGGCAATGCCCAGTCCTTTGGAGATCTTGTGGCTGCCGTCCATGTCAGGGTCATTGATCAGACCCTTCCAGCCGACTGTGGTGCGCGGTTTTTCAAAATAGACTCTCATGACGATAAAGAGCTGGTCAGAAAGTTCGGCTGCCAGGGTGGAGAGCTTTTCGGCGTATTCCAGTGCCCCCTTGGGGTCGTGTATGGAGCAGGGGCCGACAACGACCATGAGGCGTTTGTCCTCGCCTTTGAGGATTCTCTTGATCTGATCGCGGCTGGAGGTGATGAATTCACTCCCCCCCTCATTCATGGGGAAGACCTGACGAAGATCTGTCGGCGCGATAATGGGTGTAATGCTTTTGATCTTCAGGTTGTTGGTTTTAATCATGGCAGTCCATACTCCGTCCATTTCAGGAAATTTAAGACTTATTTATATAGCAGATATTGTTCTCATTTGCGATTAAAATGTTCGCCTGACTCGCTTTATCTGCTTGATTTTGCTTTTAATTAATTGCATTTTTGTATGACTTAACAGGCTTGCAAGGCTAATAAATGGATATTAAAGATACTGACATCAGCATTGATTATTTCAGAGCTTCAGGTCCCGGCGGCCAGCATCGTAATACCACCGATTCTGCTGTCAGGATCCGGCATGTTCCTACCGGTATTGTCGTGACCGCCTCCGAGTCCAGATCCCAATACAGGAACAGGGAGATGGCTATGCAGAGATTGGAAGAAGCGCTGCGTCACCGGGAGAAAAAGCGTAAACCGAGAATCCCGACAAAGACGACGCGGGCTGCTGTAGAGCGGCGCATAACCGCAAAAAAGGAAGCCTCCCTCAAGAAAAGGCTTCGCTCTAAACCTCTGGAACGTGACTGAAGCAGCTGATAATAATTCCCGCAAAAAATGGTGGTAAAAATACTTGACACTTTTTTTGTATCATAGTAAAAAGGATAAAAAGGGTCTTAAAGGGATTTTGTTATGATGGAACTTACCCGAAAAGGTGAATATGCAATCAGAGGTATTGTCTACCTGGCAAAGCAGCCCGCAGGCAAGGTTGTTCTTGTCAGTGAAGTGGCTGAAGCCACAGGCGTATCCCAGACCTTTCTCGCCAAAATATTTCAGAACTTTGCCAAATTGGGGCTGGTAAACTCTTTCCGCGGCACCGGAGGAGGTTTTTTGCTCGGCCGTCTCCCTTCAAGAATTACCTTGAGGCAGGTTGTTGAGGCCGTAGAAGGGCCAATCATACCAAATCGCTGTCTTACCGAAGAAGGGGCCTGCACCAGGGAATCGCTCTGCATGGTTCATCCTGTCTGGCGTAAGATACAGAGTGAGGTCGCTTCAATTCTCGATGCTGTGACCCTTGAAGATCTGGCAAAAGAAAAAAAATAAATCAGCACCTTTTTTTTGTCCGCATATGAGATAAAATAAGTCCTGTTAGGGGCGTTTAATAACCGTGTGGGAGGTAAGTCTATGGACGTAGTATTTTTGAGCCAGCTGCAGTTTGCCGCAACCTGTATGTTTCACTGGATATTTGTCCCCTTGACCCTGGGATTGTCAATCATGACAGCCTGGATGGAGACAAAATACGTTACAACGGGGGATGAAACCTGGTTACGTCTGACCAAGTTCTGGGGAAAACTGTTCCTGATCAATTTTGCCCTGGGGGTGGTTACCGGGATAACCATGGAGTTCCAGTTCGGTTTGAACTGGGCAGAGTATTCCCGTATCGTCGGTGATATCTTTGGCGCGCCGCTGGCTGTTGAAGCTACGGTTACTTTTTTCCTGGAATCGGTTTTCATCGGCGTCTGGATTTTCGGCTGGAAAAAAGTTTCGAAAAAAGTTCATGCCACTGCCATCTGGCTCGCGGCCATCGGCACAAACCTTTCAGCACTTTTCATCCTGCAGGCAAACGCCTGGATGCAGAACCCGGTAGGTTTTGCCCTGCGTAACGGCCGGGCGGAAATGACCGATCCCCTGGCGGTATTCTTCAACCCCTACGGCGTGGTCAAATTCATACACACTCTGCTCTCCGGCTATGCTCTGGCAGCTTTTGTCATCATGGGCGTCTCTGCCTGGCATCTGCTCAGAAAAAATGAAACGGAATTTTTCAAGCGCTCCTTCCGGTTTGCTGCTGTCTGGGGTTTTGTCGCGTCCCTGATTGTCGGCATCTCCGGCGATTTCCATGCAGTTGACATCGCCAAGTCACAGCCTACCAAGTTTGCTGCCATGGAATCCATCTGGGAGACAAAGAAGAATGCAGAAATGTGCCTGTTGCTGATTCCCAATGCGAAAGAGGAGTGCAATGCAGTTGAGGCACTCAAGATACCCGGCATGCTCAGCTTCCTTGCTTTCCACGACACCAAGGCAGAAATCAAAGGACTAAAGGATTTCCCCAAAGAACTCAGACCACCGGTTACCCCTACTTTCATCAGTTTCCGGGTCATGGTCGGCATCGGCACATTCATGATTCTCGCCAGCCTTGCCGGAATCTTCTTCTCAAGGAGGGCTAATTTCGAAAACAACAAACTTTACCTGACGATCATGCTGTTCGCACTTCCTCTGCCCTATCTTGCCCAGCAGTTCGGCTGGCTGGTTGCTGAACTGGGAAGGCAGCCATGGATAGTCTGGGGCGTGCTCAAGACAAGTGACGCAGTTTCAAAATCAGTGACCTCAACCCAGGTGCTGCTCTCACTGCTCGGCTTCACCGTGCTGTACGGCTTTCTCGGGGTTATCGACATCTTCCTGCTGGTCAAGTACGCCAAAAAAGGTCCTGACAGCGACCTGTCCAATATCATTAATGTTCAGGGGAGGGGTTAATAATGGATATTTCTATATACCAGATCACTTGGTTCGTACTTTGGGCAGTTCTTTGGGCTGCATACTTCATGCTCGACGGTTTTGTCCTCGGTACCGGTTTCCTCTCCGGGATCATTGCCAAAAATGATACTGAAAAACGTATCCTGATCAACAGCATCGGTCCTGTCTGGGATGGCAACGAAGTCTGGCTGCTGACCGCAGGTGGGGCTACCTTTGCCGCTTTCCCGACTACCTATGCGCTGATGTTCAGCAATCTTTACTCGGCGCTCATTCTTCTCCTGTTTGCCCTCATTGTGCGCGGCGTCTCCTTCGAGTTCCGCGGCAAGCTGGACGGCGCAACCTGGAAGAGCTCCTGGGACAAGGCGATTATTGTCTCCAGCTTCCTGCCGGCGCTGCTCTTTGGCGTCGCCTTCGGAAATATTTTCGAAGGGATCCCGATGCGCAACGATTTCGTCAATCTGAAATTTGCCTACGAAGGGGGGCTGATCGGCCTGCTCAACCCATACGGACTGGTGACCGGCGTGCTGTTCGTGCTGCTCTTTGCCGTGCACGGTTCCCTGTACATTTCACTCAAGACAGTCGGTGAGCTCAGCAGCCGCGCCCTGGCTCTGGCCAATAAGGTATGGCCGGCGCTCCTGGTGGTAGCAGTGGTTTTTCTCGGCTACACCTGGCCGGCGACAAAGCTGTATGACAACTACCTGAAGGCACCTGTATTGATTATCATTCCGCTGGTTGCGGTTGTGTCGCTGCTCATGGTCAAGGTTTTTGCAGCCAAAGGGGAAAATGGCAAAGCCTTCACCTTCTCCTGCCTTACCATAGTATTCGTGGTGTTTACCGGCGTCACCGGGCTCTTCCCTAATCTGCTGCCGTCCAACATCGATCCGGCCTCCAGTCTGACAATCTATAATTCATCATCCAGTGAGATCACCCTCAAGTTGATGACTGTGGTTGCCCTGATAGTTGTGCCGATTGTCATTGCTTATAAAATCTGGGTCTACCGGATTTTCCGGGCACCTGTGACAGCAGAGGATGTGCTGGGAGACAAGCAGGCTTACTGATATTCCATAAGCTACGAAGTGATGCAAAAACGGCCGGTCAGATTTCTGACCGGCCGTTTTTGCGCTGATGGGCAGGCTGGTTACTTGAAGGTCTTGAGAATGTAGTCGGCAATTGCCTTGGCATCCTTGTCGGAAATCGTTTTGGCATCGAACTTGGTCATCCCGGCTTCGGGATTACGCATGATCTTGACGATCCCCTTGCTATCCTTAATGCCTTCCTTGGCCAGGGCCTTTTTGTGGAGGGTGCGATTCGGCTTGATGATGTTGCCGCCATCGGGATGGCAGACTGAGCAGTGCTGCTTGAAGAGCTCCTCGCCACTGGCGGCAAGGGCAACGGAAGTGAAGGCTGCAAGAATGGTGGCGGCTGTGACGGTCATGAGTTTTTTCATCTTTTACCCCTTTGATTTAAGTAGGACAGACGGCTAACGGTGACAATTGCAGCAGAGTATACCACAGCTATTTACGATCACCAATGACTGCCGGTTGCCAGAGCGGTCATGGAGTCAACGCAGATGACAGTGACTAACAGCAGCAGGTAGATAAGCGACGCCCGGAAGCCGAGGCGATAGTTGCGGCTGAAATAGAGACAGTGGCAACAGAGCAGGGCAAAGCAGGCACCGGCACAGGCAGCCACTGCCGTGCTCAGCGGAGACAGGGAGGATGCCTGGCCGATGGCAACTGTCAGGGGGAGCAGAAGCAGTGCCGTGGTCATGGTGAGACCTTTGGTGAGGGGAGCTCCGTGGGTTAGCGGCAGCACCGGCACTCCGGCCTGGGCGTACTGGTTGCGGCACTCAAGGGCCAGCAGCCAGAAGTGGGGGAGCTGCCAGACAAAGATGAACAGGGCCAGTAGCAGGGGGCCTGGCAACAGCACGCTGCCGGCTGCTGCGGCGCCAATCAAGGGGGGGAGGGCGCCGGGAATACCCCCTGCCAGCACCCCCCAGGGGGAGCGGCGTTTCAGCCAGGTGGTGTAGAGCCAGAGGTAGGTTATGCAGCTCAGGGCCAAAAGAAGCGCTGCCGGC
>VEOV01000055.1 GCA_012026855.1 Geobacter sp. | reverse complement strand
CTGATCCTCCATTCCCATGACCTGCAGGAGACCTTGGACAATATCGTCGCTCTGGTGTCTAAGCGGATGAACTCCGAGGTCTGCTCCATATATCTGCTTGACGACGATGGTGAAACGCTGCGCCTGCACGCTACCAAGGGCCTTGCCAGAGCTTCTGTCGGCAGTATCACCATGAATGTCTCCGAAGGTCTTACCGGGCTGGTGGTTGAACAGAGGAGCGTCGTCAGCCTTGAAAATGCCCAGGAACACCCCCGTTACAAATACTTCAAGGAGTCGGGCGAGGAGCGTTATCACTCCTTTCTCGGCATTCCGATGTTCGAGCGGAAGAGCCCGGTAGGGGTAATTGTCGTTCAGCACCGTGACCCCCGCAGCTACACGCCGACCGAGATTAGTACCCTCTCCACCATTGCCTACCAGATAGCCAGTATTGTTATCAATGCCAAGCTGCTGGATTCCATCAGGTGCAAGGATGAGGAGCGGGCCCGTCTTGAACAGCAGCTGAAGAAGATGCACCCGGTTGATGTTGCCTTGACTGCTGAGAAGTCTGCAGCAGCTGACAAGCCGGCTGCATTTGTCGGCACTGCTGTCTCGCCCGGTTTTGCTACCGGCGGTATATATCTGCTTAATCGTCGCAATCCTCTGCGTGCCTCGATTGTAGAGACGGCTCTCCCACCTGAAGAGGAACTGCACCGGCTTACCATGGCGCTGGAAAAGGCCAGGATTCAGACCATTTACATGGAAAAGCGGGTGGCAGAGCGGCTTTCGGAGGAGGATGCCGCCATCTTCCACACCCATTTGATGATTCTGGAGGACCGGGGCTTTATCGCCAAAATTCATGACCTCGTGGCCAGGGAGTTTGGTGCCGCCCGTGCGGTTCAGGAGGTCGTCTGCCATTACATCGATGCCTTCTCCAATATGACTGATCCCTATCTGCAGAGTCGTTCGGCAGACATGGAAGATATCGGCCGGCGTATCATCGATGCCCTTGACGGTAATGATGCTGCTGCGCCGCAGCTGCTGGAAAAACGGCTGCTGGTGGCTGCCGAAATCCTCCCCTCCGATCTGGCAATCCTGGATCTGGATAATGTCCTCGGCATAGTCACCGAAAGGGGTGATGTAAATTCCCACGCGGCGATTATCTCCAGATCGCTGGGTATCCCTGCCGTTGTCGGTGTTGACGGCCTGTTGCGCAGCCTCTCGCTGAAAGATGAGATGATTATCGACGGCAACAGTGGCCACATCTACATTAATCCGGTGAAAAGCATAAAGGTCGAGTACGAGCGGCTCAATAAGGATTACAGCACCAGGCGGGAGGAGCTGGAAGGGCTTGCGTCGACGCCGGCAATAACCAGGGACGGCTACCGGATTTCCCTGAAAGCCAATATCGGGCTCATCAGCGACATCAGGATGGCAGCTGCCAACGGTGCCGAGGGTGGCGGGCTCTACCGGACAGAGTTCCCTTTCATGGCGCGGCGGCAGTTCCCTGACAGAAACGAACAGCAGCTCATCTATTCACGGATTCTGGATGGCTTCCCCGGTCAGCAGGTCACCTTCAGGACCCTTGATATCGGTGGCGACAAGGCATTGCCCTACTTTGACCACCCCCAGGAGGACAATCCATTCATGGGGTGGCGGGCAATCCGGATTTTCCTTGAGCGCCGCGACATCTTCAAGGACCAGCTGGCGGCCATCATGATCGCCTCTGCAGGGCGGTCCAGCCGCATAATGTTTCCGATGATCTCCGGGGTGGACGAACTGCTTCTGATTCGCGCCATTGTCGACGAGGTGAAGGATGAGTTGACTGCTGCCGGGGTTCAGTTCAACCCGGCTGTCCCGCTGGGGATAATGATCGAGATTCCGGCCGCAGTGCAGACTGCACCCCTGCTGGCAAAACATGCCGATTTCATCAGCATCGGCACCAATGACCTGATTCAGTACACCCTGGCAGCTGACCGGAACAATGCCAAGGTGAAGAACTACTACAACCCATACCATCCTGCGATCCTGCACTCCATCAGACAGGTTGCCGCTGCTGCCGCCAGCGCCAAAATCCCGGTGTCGCTCTGTGGCGAAATGGCATCTGATCCGCTTTCGGCGCTACTCTTGGCCGGCATGGGCATCAGCGAGTTGAGCATGGCATCCCCGGCTATCCCCTTTGTCAAACAGGCTATTTGCGGCACCACAATGGCGGCAGCGCAGAAAGTAGCTGCAGATGTCCTGCAGCTGTCAGGCTGTGAGGAGGTCGCTGCCTATCTGAAGGATGCCGGTCTTGAGCTTGGCATAGTCTGCTGATACCTGGATTTTTTACTGGAGATTTTACCTGCCGTAACGTATAAAGCTGCACAATATCAATGCTGATGCGGAGTTTTAAGAATGAAACAGCTCATATATGTTGTCCTTTGCTCAATCATGCTGACATCTCTGGCCCAGGCCAAGGTATTCAAGGCTTACAATGGTGACATCGACTTCAATCACTCAAAGCATATGGGGCTCTTTCCCTGTACCGAGTGCCATGAGGGGCCGCCACGCCCCTTCCCGGGTGGGCTTGACAAGCAGAAGGCCCATAAGCTCTGCATCGGCTGCCACACCAAGGAGGGTGCCGGCCCGACCCGCCACTGCGCCCAGTGCCATGGCAATGCCAGCAAGGATTGATCAGCCTGCTCCCTAAAGGGGTAATGCATGCCCGACAAAAAACCGACAGTGCTGATTGTTGACGACGTTCCGGAGAATGTTCAGATCCTGGGCGAACTGCTCTCCCGGGAGTATGACACTTACTTCGCCCTGAGCGGCACTGAGGCTTTGCGCCTTGCAGAACAGGTCAGACCGGATCTGATCATGCTGGATGTGATGATGCCGGTGATGGACGGCTACAAGGTTTGCCATTTCCTGAAAACCAATGACACATTCAGTGAAACTCCCATTATCTTCATTACTGCCCTCGATCGTCCCGAGGAAGAGTCAAAGGGTTTGACTCTGGGGGCGGCCGACTACATTACCAAGCCATTCAACCCTGAACTGGTCAAGCTGCGCGTCCATAACCACCTTGAAATGAAACGGCAGAGAGATCTGCTCAAGCAGCGCAATGCCGAACTTGAAGCAGCCATGGCACATATCAAGGTGCTCAGCGGTATCATACCCATCTGTTCGACGTGCAAGAAAATCAGGGACGATGCCGGTTACTGGCAGCAGGTGGAAGAGTATATCAGCGAACATTCCGATGCACTGTTCAGTCACGGCATCTGCAATGACTGCATGAAGGAGCTTTATCCGGAGCATTGTGAAAAGGTGCCAAAGGAGTAGCTGCGGCTGATGGATGATAAAAAACGCCCCGCCCGGAATGAACCGGAGCGGGGCGTTTTTCGTTAATATCGGGTTTCCCCGATCGATGAGTCGTTAAGCCATTACAATCACTAAATCTTCTTTTTCAACCTTTTCACCCTCTTTAAACTTGACCTCGCCCACCTTGCCGTCAGCCTTGGCCTTGATGTTGGTCTCCATCTTCATGGCCTCGGTGACCATGAGTACATCGCCGGCTTTGACCTCATCACCGGCCTTGACGCTGACCTTGAGGACTTTGCCCGGCATCGGTGCGCCGACGTGGCTGGGGTTGCCTTTGTCAGCCTTCTCTCTGGCGGCAGTGTCACTCTGGATTGACTGGTCGCGTACCGTGACTGACCGGGCGTTGCCGTTCAGTTCGAAATAGACTTGCCGGGTGCCGGCGGCTTGCACCTTGCCGATGGCGTTGAGCTTGATGATCAGGGTCTTGCCGGCCTCGATGTCCAAGGAGGTCTCCTGGCCCGGCTCCAGGCCGTAAAAGAATATCGGGGTCGGGATTACCGATGTGTCGGAGTAATCCTGGCGGTGACGGTCGAATTCGGGGAAGACATTGGGGTAGAGGATGGCCGAGATCAGTGCCTTGTCGTCGCTCCTGTGCCCCAGCTTCTCCTCCAGTTTCTCCCGCTCTTCCTCGAACTCCACCGGCTCAAGCAGCTCTCCCGGGCGGCAGGAGATCGGCTCCTGCCCCTTGAGGACTATTTTCTGCAACTCCTCAGGCCACCCCTGGTACGGCTGGCCGAGCATCCCCTTGAACATCCCCACTACCGACTCGGGGAAGGCCAGCTCTTCAGTAGAGGTGTAGACATCTTCCGGTTGGAGGTTGTTCTTCACCAGGAACATGGCCATGTCGCCGACAACCTTGGATGAGGGAGTTACCTTGACAATGTCGCCGAACATCATGTTGACCTTGTGGTACATCTCCTTGCACTCTTCCCAGCGCTCGATCAGTCCTAGACCGGCCACCTGGGGCTTGTAGTTGGAGTACTGGCCACCCGGGATCTCGTGGTGGTAAACCTCGGCAGTGCCGCTTTTCAGGCCTGATTCAAACGGCGCATAGTAGTCGCGCACCGTTTCCCAGTAGTTGGCCAGCTGCTGGAGACCGCGGGCGTTGACCTGCGGGTCGCGCTCGCTCCCCTCAAGGGTTGCCACCAGGGCGTTCAGGTTTGGCTGGGCGGTCAGGCCGGAGAGGGAGGAGAGGGCGGCATCGACGATGTCCACCCCGGCTTCGCTGGCTTTGAGCAGCATGGCCGAGCCGTTGCTGGAGGTGTCGTGGGTATGGAGGTGTACCGGAATGCCGATGCTCTCCTTGAGGGCCTTGACCAGTTTGTAGGCCGCCAGCGGTTTGAGGAGACCGGCCATATCCTTGATGGCCAGGATGTGGGCCCCCATCTGCTCCAGCTCTTTGGCCATGTTGACATAGTATTCCAGCGGGTATTTGTCCCGCTTCGGATCGGTGATATCTCCGGTGTAGCAGATGGCCGCCTCGCAGATCTTGCCGCTCTTCCTGACCGCCTCCATAGCCACCTTCATGCCGGTGGTCCAGTTGAGGGAGTCGAAGACCCGGAAGATGTCGACACCGGAGTTGGCAGCCTCTTCGACGAACTTCTGCACTACGTTGTCCGGGTAGTTGGTGTAGCCGACGGCATTGGAGCCGCGCAGCAGCATCTGGAAAAGAATGTTGGGCACTGCTTCCGACAGCTTGTGGAGCCGCTGCCACGGGTCTTCTTTGAGAAAACGCATGGAAACGTCGAAGGTGGCGCCCCCCCAGCACTCAAGGGAGAAGAGGTCAGATCCCAGATATGAGGTCGGCTCGGCAATCTTCAGCAGGTCGTAGGTGCGGACCCTGGTTGCCAGGTTGGACTGGTGGGCGTCACGCATGGTGGTGTCGGTGATGAGCAGCTTCTTCTGCTCCAGTATCCACTTGGAGAGCCCCTCGGCGCCCAGCTTCATGAAAAGGTCTTTGCTCCCTGCCGGGCGCGGCTTGGTGAAGTCGATCTCCGGCACGGTTGCCTCGATCAGTTCGCCAGACTTGAGCGGCTTGGCCACACCGGGAGAACCGTTGACAATGACATCCCCCAGGAAGGAGAGCACCTTACTGGCACGGTCCTTTTTCTCACGGAACCTGAGGAGTTCCGGGTGTTTCTCGATGAAGGAGGTGTCGCACTTCCCTTTGAGGAAGACGGGATGGGTGACCACATTCTCCAGGAAGCCGATATTGGTCTTGACGCCGCGGACCCGGAACTCCTGCAGGGAGCGGTTCATAATATGGGCCGCTTCAACAAAAGAGAGTCCCCAGGAGCTGACCTTGACCAGCAGCGAATCGTAGTGGGGGGTGATCTTGGCGCCGGTGGAGGCGTTGCCGGCGTCAAGACGGACACCGAAGCCGGCGGCCGAGCGGTAGGTGGTCAGGGTGCCGAAGTCCGGGGCAAAGTTGTTGGCCGGGTCCTCGGTGGTGATGCGGCACTGGATGGCAT
>VEOV01000230.1 GCA_012026855.1 Geobacter sp. | reverse complement strand
GATCATGTACCAGCACCTGTTCTGGATCTACTCCCACCCGGCAGTCTACATCATGATTCTGCCGGCCATGGGGGTGATCTCGGAGATCATCCCGGTATTCTCCCGCAAACCGGTCTTCGGCTACAAAATGATCGCCTTTTCCAGTGTCGCCATTGCTGCTGCCGGTTCGCTGGTCTGGGGGCACCACATGTTCACCAGCGGCATGAGCGACACAGCCATCCTGGTCTTCTCCTTCCTTACCTTCATTGTATCCATCCCTTCGGCCATCAAGATTTTCAACTGGGTTTCTACTCTCTACAAAGGCTCCATCTCCCTTGATGCGCCCATGCTTTTTGCCCTGAGCTTCCTGCTGCTGTTCTCCATCGGCGGACTCACCGGCTTGATCCTCGGCGCAGCCGCCACCGACATTCATGTGCATGATACCCAGTTTGTGGTCGGCCACTTTCACTATGTCATTTTCGGCGGTTCCGGCTTTGCCTTTTTCGGAGCCATGCACTACTGGCTCCCCAAGTTCTATGGCCGCCGCTACCGGGAGAAGCCGGCTCTGATAGCCTGGGGAATGATGTTTGTCGGTTTCAACTGCACCTACTTCTCCATGATGGTACTGGGGATGAAAGGTATGCCGCGGCGCTACTATGACTATCTCCCTGAATTCGCGCCACTCAACCTTGCCTCCACCATCGGCAGCTGGCTGCTGGCCGCCGGCTTGGCACTGATGCTGGTAAACCTTTTTCGGGGTCTGTTGCGGGGTGCGCCGTTCACTGGCAATATCTGGGGGGGAGCCACCCTGGAGTGGAGTACCGCCACCCCTCCCCCCACGGAGAACTTCACGGAGGAACCGGTGGTAACCCACGGGCCATACGACTTCAAGGGGACAGGCATCCCATGAGTGAGTCTCAGCACAGGGACAAGGCCGGCGCCACCCTCGGCATGTGGCTGTTCCTCTTCACCGAACTGATTCTCTTCGGCGGACTGTTCCTGCTCTATGCCGTCTACCTGGCCCGCTACCCCCACGAGTTTGCGGCCGGGGGCAGGGAACTGAACGTGGTTTTGGGGGCGGCAAACACCGTCGTACTGCTCACCAGCAGCCTGCTGGCGGCCATGGCTGTCACTGCAGTGCAGCGTGGTGAACAGCACACCAGCGTCAAGCTGCTGCTGGAAACCATCGGTTGCGCCCTGATCTTCCTGGCCGTCAAATATGTCGAGTGGAGCGCCAAATTTGGCCACGACATTTATCCAGGCTCGCAGCGACTGTTGAACGGTCCGCAGGGTGAATCGGTCTTCTTCAGCCTCTATTTTGTTACCACCGGCCTCCATGGACTGCATGTGCTCATCGGCGGCACGCTGCTCGGCTTCGTCGCAGTCTGGGTGCAGCAGGGGAAGATTGACAGAAGCAATTACTCCTGGCTGGAAAACGGCGCCCTTTACTGGCACCTGGTGGACCTGATCTGGATCTTTATTTTTCCGTTGTATTATCTGATTCTCTAAAGGTGCCCGGATGAATGAGACAAGTAACCATCACATCATCAGCTACGCCAAACTGACCGCGGTCTGGTTGACCCTGTTGGCCCTGACCGGACTAACGATCTGGGTGTCTCGCCTAGACCTGGGTGTGAACAGGGTCTGGGGAGCGCTGGCCATTGCTTCACTGAAAAGTGGACTGGTAATCGCCTTTTTCATGCACATGAAGTATGAGAGCAAACTGCTCCGCTGGCTACTCTTTGTAGCACTCCTGACGTTGGCTATTTTTATCGGCTTTACCTTTTTTGACGTGCTGTACCGGTAAATTGATTTACAAATCGCGCCCGGATTCAGGCCATATTTTGTCGTTACGATTGAGTAAAACCGCAGGCGTAGCAGCGCTACGGCGAGGATTTTACGAGTGAGGCGCGGCGAAAGATGGACTAAAGTCGGGCTGTGAGACAGGAACTATTGTGAACCCTGCGCTGCTTACCACAACAACCGACGCGGTCGACCCGGTATTCAAGTTCACCATCGGCGCCAGTGTACTGCTGCTCGCAGGCATAACTGCCACGGTGCTCTGGTTCGTCTTCCGCTACCACCGCTCCCGCGCCCCGGAGCCGACCTCCGGGGTTGAGAGCAATATCTGGCTGGAGATCATCTGGACAGCACTCCCGAGTATTCTGGTTATGGTCATGTTCTACTACGGCTGGGCCGGCTATTTAAGCCTGCGCACCGTGCCAAAGGATGCCCTGCCGGTGACTGCCACGGCGCGCATGTGGTCCTGGACCTTTTCCTATGACAACGGCAATACCAGCCCGAAACTGGTTGTGCCGGTGGGGAGGCCGATAGTGGTGAATCTGGTCTCCGACGACATTCTCCACGGTTTCTTCCTGCCCGCTTTCCGGGTCAAGCGGGATGTGGTGCCGGGCATGAAGAACAACGCCTGGTTCATGGCAGAAAAGGCTGGCTCCTATGACCTGTTTTGTTCCCAGTATTGCGGCAAGGGTCACTCTGCCATGATTACCACCGTGGAAGCTCTACCGGAAGATGAATTCAGGGAGTGGCTGGAGCATGGAAAATCCGGAGAAGCAGCTACCGCCATTGACGGCAGGAAACTGGCAACTGAGAAAGGATGTCTTGCCTGTCACTCGATCGACGGTTCACGTGGTGTCGGTCCGACTTTCAAAGGGATTTTCGGTCAAAAGGAGACCGTTACAACCGATGGCAAGGAGCGTCAGATAATTGTAGATGATGAATTTTTGCGGCGTTCGATCAAAGAACCAAATGCAGACATTGTCAAAGGGTTCCAGCCGATTATGCCAACGATCAAAGAGCTGACGCCTGAGGAAATCGATGCCCTGGTGATGTTCATCAAGGGGGTCAAATGAACCGGCATTCGCCAGTGACCAGGGAGGCTGCGGCCAGCGCACTGCCGGCGTCGCTGCCGCCAACGATGACGGAGCGCCCGGGTCAGGTAGCAGCGTTCTTCCTGTTGGCCAAGCCCGGAATAGTTTTTGCCGAAGTCCTGGCCTGCCTGGCTGGCGTGCTGCTGGCCCGACCAGACATTGGTGGAGCAGGTAGCGTAGCAATCCTTTTCAGTGTGGCCCTGGCAGCCAGTGGCGCGGCCATGATGAACGTCATCCTCGAAAAAACAGCCGACAGAGCCATGCCG
>VEOV01000231.1 GCA_012026855.1 Geobacter sp. | reverse complement strand
GACTGCCCGCCTGCAGCTGCTATCCTTACAGTAAGCACCAACCACCGCTACGCCACCAATGGACAGCGCCATGCTCGACAACTTTGCCATACCCGACATATTGCCCATCTACCCCCAGTCAGAACTGGTGGCATTCCCGCACATGCAGTTATCCATCTATCTAAAGGAACTGGACCTGCCACTGTTTGAGGGGGCTCGCGGCCATGGCGACATGATCCTGATCTGCAAATACCGAAGCGAACATGGCGGGGAGAATACCAGCAATCTTAGCGGCGCCATCCACGAGATCGGTACCGCCTGCCGGATTGTGGAATTCACCCGGCTCACACCGGGTGGCGCCAAGGCAAGCCTGGAAGGGGTGGCAAGATGCAGGGTCGTGGACGTCATCAGCGATCCGCCTCTGGCTCTGGGACGTGTCGAGGTTTTGCGTGAATTCGTCGAAAAGAGCGTTGTCACCGAAGCTCTGGTGTCGAGCCTGTCGGCATTGCTGAAGATTGCCCTCTCCTACGGCGGGCCGCTCCCCAAAGAAGTCATGAAGATTGTCGACCATATCGACACGCCGGCCAGGCTGGCCGATCTGGTGGCACTCTACTGCAACCTGCCGCTGGACGAACTGCAGGAGATGCTGGAGACGCTGGACCCTGTGGAACGGCTGAAAAAAGTCTATGTCCATCTCGCCGAAGACGTCCAGAAGCTGCAGGTCAGGGGGGAGATCCTGCAGGAGGTCTCCAACCGTGTCGGCAAGAACCAGAAGGAGTATCTGCTGCGGGAGCAGATGAAGCAGATCCAGGAGGAGCTGGGGGAAGAGGACTCCAAGGATTCCGAGCTGAATGAACTGAGGAAGAAGCTGGAGAGCGCAGCCTTGCCGGCAGATATCCGTAAAATCGCCGACCGGGAACTGCAGCGTCTGGAGAGAATGAATCCGGCCTCTCCGGAGCATAACATCATCCGCACCTATCTCGACTATCTGGCTGGCCTGCCGTGGCAGCTCTCCACCGTTGACAGCACCGACATCAATGAAGCGGAAAAAATCCTGGATGAAGACCATTACAACCTGAAGAGGGTCAAGGAGAGAATTCTCGAATACCTGGCCGTCCACTCCGTCAGGGGGAAGATGAAAGGACCGATTCTCTGCTTCGTCGGCCCTCCCGGTGTCGGCAAGACGTCCCTGGGCAAATCAATCGCCCGGGCGCTGGGGAGAAAATTCATCCGGATGTCCCTGGGGGGGATGCGCGACGAGGCGGAAATCCGCGGCCACCGCCGCACCTACATCGGCGCCATGCCGGGGAGGATCATCCAGGAGCTGTTCAGGGCAGGCGCCAACAATCCGGTCTTCATGCTGGATGAAGTCGACAAGCTCGGCATCGATTTCCGCGGCGACCCGGCCAGCGCACTGCTTGAAGTGCTGGATCCGGAGCAGAACAGCACCTTTACCGATCACTACCTTGATGTCCCCTTCGACCTCTCGGGGGTCATGTTCATCACCACAGCCAACCAGATCGATCCGGTCCCCTCAGCCCTGAAAGACCGGATGGAGGTGCTGACCCTTTCCGGCTATACCGCTGAAGAAAAAGAGGCCATTGCCGAGCGCTTCCTGATTCCCCGCGAAGTCGAGGAGAACGGCCTGGCTGATCATCCGCCGGCATTCTCTGCAGCAGCGCTGCAAACCATCATCGCCAACTACACCCGCGAAGCCGGTGTCCGCAACCTGCAGCGGAACATTGCCTCGGTCTGCCGCAAGATCACCAAGGAGTTTACCCAGGGGAAGACGGTCAGAAAAAACATTACCCCGGACGTTGTCGAGGAACTCCTTGGAGCGCGCAAGTTCTATGACGAGGTAACGGCCGAACAGGACCGTGTCGGTGTGGTCACCGGCGTCGCCTGGACAGAAAGCGGCGGCGACATAATCTTCGTGGAAGCAACCAGGATGCATGGCAAAGAGGAGCTGATCCTCACCGGTTCTCTGGGTGAAGTGATGAAGGAGTCCGCCAGGGCCGCCCTCTCCTTTGTGCGGGCCAACCGGGAGGAGCTGGGCATTGACGCGGCCGCCTTCGAGGAGACAACCATTCATATCCATGTACCTGCCGGCAGCATCCCCAAGGATGGCCCCTCAGCCGGGATTACCATGGCCACGGCCCTGGTATCGCTGCTCAAGGGGGAACCGACCCGCCGGGAAGTTGCCATGACCGGCGAAATCACCCTGACCGGCCGGATTCTCCCCATTGGCGGCCTGAAAGAAAAGGCCCTGGCGGCCAAGCGGGCCGGGGTAAAGACCCTGCTGGTACCGGCCAGAAACCGCGACGCCATGGAGGAAATCCCCGAGTCGGTGAAAAGCTCGCTGGAATTCATCTTCATCAAGGATGTGCGGGAAGCCCTGCAACATGCCCTGCAGAAGCAATGAGCCCGGCTGATGGATGACCTCCTGATCAAAGCCCTGCTGCAGCCGACGCCCTATGAGCAGCCGACAACCACGGTTTCACTGCTGCAGACCCACATCTCCTTTATCTTCCTCACCGACAGCCATGTGTACAAGATCAAGAAAGCGGTGGACTTCGGTTTCCTCGACTTCACCACCCTGGAGAAGCGCCGTTTCTACTGCTTTGAGGAGCTGCGCCTCAACCGGCGGCTCTCACCCGATATCTACCTGGGGGTGGTTGAGCTGAGACGCGCTCCCGACGGCAATGTCGCCTTCAATGGCAGCGGCGAGGTAATCGAATATGCCGTCAAGATGCTGCGGCTGCCAGGGGAGCGGATGATGGGCCGACTGCTGGAGGAGCACCGGGTCACGCCGGCGGACATCCGGGCCATTGCCCTGCAGGTTGCCCGGTTCCACGGCGACGCGGCCCGCAGCCCCGAAATAGACCGGTTCGGAACTGTTGAAATGATCCGGGCCAATTGGAACGAGAACCTCCGCCAGGTAAGGCCATACATCGACAGAACCATCTCACCGGCAGCCTTCAGTCAGATCGAAGCCTTGATGGCAACGCAACTGGAGGAGAGGGGGCCGCTGATCAACAGCCGGATCACCGGCGGTTTCATCAGGGAGTGTGACGGTGACCTGCACAGCGAGAATATCTGCCTGGACAGCAGGGTGCACATCTTTGACTGCATCGAGTTCAATGAAAAATTCCGCTACAGCGACACTGCCGCCGATGTGGCTTTTCTCCTCATGGACCTGGAGAACCATGGACAACGGCAGCTGGCAGAGCTGTTCCTGGCCGAGTATGGCGCTGCCAGCAATGACAGCGCCATAGTAGAAGCAGTGCAGCTCTATCTGCCGGTCAGGGCCTTTATCCGCGGCAAGGTGGAGAGCTTCCGCCTGGACGATCCGGCCATCAGCGCCGCTGAAAAGCAGGCTGCCGCGGCACGGGCAGGACGGTTTTTCCGCCTGGCCCACGGTTATGTACTGCGGGCAAAACTCCCCCGGTCTCTGTTCATCACCTGCGCGCCTACCGGCTGCGGCAAAAGCGCCCTGGCCGGGGAGCTGTCACTCATGCTCGGCATTGCCCATGTCGCCACCGACATCGAGCGCAAACGGCTGGCCGGCATCCCCTCCACTGAGCGGGGGGAGAACATCTACACCAGAGAGTGGCACCAAAGAACCTATGATCGTGTTGCCGAACTGGCAAGGGAGAGACTGGCAGGAAATGAGAGTGTGCTGGTGGATGGCACCTTCTGCCGGAAGAATGATCGCGACAGCTTTGCCGCCCTGGCCAGGGAGAGCGGCAGCCGCCTGGT
>VEOV01000300.1 GCA_012026855.1 Geobacter sp. | reverse complement strand
TTGCCCGGGCCGCCAGAACATTTGGCGCCGATCTGTATTATATAGTAACCCCGGTTGAGGGGCAGCAGAGCCTGGTCGGGAAAGTTGCCGAACATTGGCAGAGCGGTTGGGGGGCGACTTATAATCCCAAACGCAAAGCTGCTCTTGATATTCTCCAGGTGGTTCCTGACCTGCAGTCAGCTGTTGCTGACATGGCAGCGCGGACCGGACGCAGTCCCAGGATTGTCGTCACCGGCGCCACTGGCCGGCCCGGCTCGGTTTCATCAAAGGAACTGGCAGAGAGGTTGGCCAAAGACGATGGCGCCTATCTGCTCGTTTTCGGTACCGGCTGGGGGTTGACCGAAGAGGTGTTTGACAGTGCCGACCTGGTGTTGGAGCCGATTATCGGCAGTAGCGACTATAACCATCTTTCCGTACGTTCAGCGGTCTCCATTTATCTGGATCGGCTGTTCGGTAGAACATAAACGACAACAATAGCCATAGCTATAAAGAGGAGGAGTAGAGAAGATGAACAAGATCGACATAATTGAAATGGTGCAGATGAAGAAAAACGTGGTCCCTTTCAGACCGGGCGACACCGTTAAGGTCCACGTAAAGATTGTTGAGGGTGACAAGAGCCGTATCCAGGCTTTCCAGGGTGTGGTTATCTCCCGTCAGAACGGTGGCGTAAGGGAGTCTTTCACTGTCCGCAAAATTTCCAACGGCATCGGGGTTGAGCGTTCCTTCCCGGTACATTCACCGTCGGTAGATGCCATCGACGTTGTGACCCGTGGTCACGTACGCCGCGCCAAGCTTTACTATCTCCGCAAACTGCGCGGCAAGGCAGCCAGGATTCGCGAGAGAAAGTACATTGCTGAAGCATAAGAAAACGCCCCGTTTAACGGGGCTTTTTTTTATCTGCCGTTGGAAGGTGACCTATGAACCTTAATCTGTTTGAAACCATCGATGACATGCTCGGTTTTGAAAAACTGGCCAGCAGGCAGGGATATGGGGTTGTCGCAGGGATTGATGAGGCCGGTAGGGGCCCGCTGGCAGGTCCGGTCGTGGCGGCAGCGGTGATCCTCCCCGAAGGCTGCCTGCTTGCAGGTGTGACTGATTCGAAAAAACTTACCGAATCGAAGCGTAATCTCCTGTTTGATGTCATTATGGATAAGGCTGTTTCCGTTGGCGTAGGTTTCAGCGACAGTCAGACAGTTGACCGGATCAATATTCTCCAGGCGACGCTCCGGGCAATGGAGGCAGCAGTCATGAAGCTCTCACCGGCGCCAGACTGTCTGCTCATCGACGGTATCTCCCCCACGGCACTCCCCATTCACCAGCGCACCATTAAAAAGGGTGACAGTTTGAGTCTGTCGATCGCGGCAGCCTCAATCATTGCCAAGGTCACCAGGGACAGGTTGATGGAAGCGTTCGACAAGGAGTATCCCGGTTACGGTTTTGCCTCCCACAAGGGGTACGGTGCCGCATCCCACCTGGAAGCCATCAAAAGGCTCGGCCCGTCACCTATCCACCGTTTGACCTTCAGGGGGGTCAAAGAACATGTTCATACTTGAGGTTTTTACAAAATGTTCAAAATACTCGGCATAATATTCGGTCTGTTTGTCGTTCTCTTCATTGCCATAGTGATAGAAGAGCTGTTTGTCGGCGGCAGAAAATTACGGCAGGCAAAAAGGCTTGCCAAGGAGAGGATGGATGCGGATAACACCGGCAATTGAGCTTGAACATCGCTGCAGCAGGCTGCAGCAGGCCATGAGCAGGGCGTCTCTGGATGCCGTCATGATGATGCAGAGCGCCGATCTTTACTATTTCACCGGGACTATCCAGGCCGGTTGTCTCTATGTTCCCGCTTCAGGCCAGCCGGTTTACCTGGTGCGCCGCGATTTCATGCGTGCCAGGATGGAGTCCGGCCTGAAGGAAGTCGTCCCTTGCAGCGGTTTCAGTGCCATGGCGTCGCTCCTGGCCGATTATGGCTACAGCGTACAAGGTAAGATAGGCCTTGAGCTGGACGTGCTGCCGGCCAATGCGCTGGAGCGTTGCCGCAAGTCTTTTCCCCAGGCGCTGTTCAGCGACGCTTCTACGGCAATCAGGCGGATCCGGATGATCAAGAGTCAGTACGAGATCCATCTCATGCAGGATGCGGCCGTGCAGGTGGACAAGGTGTTCCGCGCTGCCTCAGGGCTGCTGCGCGAGGGGATGACCGATCTGCAGTTCGCTGCCGAGCTGGAGCGGATTGCCCGGCTGCTGGCGTGGTTCATCAGCGGCCTGGACGACAAGTCCCTGCGGGAGCTGGCAGGCTAGATGGGGATGGCGGG
>VEOV01000146.1 GCA_012026855.1 Geobacter sp. | reverse complement strand
GACAGGTCAGAAGCTTATAGAATTTCATCACCATTGCAACCGGAAAAGGAGCTTCACCATGAAAATAAAGGGCGCCGTAACGAGGTGCAGGGCTGACATCGCCGCCAACCGCCGCTGGCTGCGGGAGCAGATGAACCCTTACTATTTCATTACCATGAAGGATGAGCCCCTGGCCAACGCCACGCTGGAACGGGAGTTGGGTACCTTGGCGTACAACCGCCGCCTGGTGCTGGCCGACCGGGACAAGGCCCTTATCCTGGCGCAGGTGAACCGCCCCGGCTCCCTTTACGAGACCCTGAGCCGCATCAAGGAACGGGAGATTTCCTATGCCATGATCGCCCACTCTGCCGGGACCCTCCCCGGAATGGCACAGACCCTTGAGATTCAGCGCTTCGAGTTCGAGCGCAAGAGCAATGAGGATATCCTCCAGGGGGCTGCCGACCCGGTGCCTGCCACGATCAAACGCCGGGTGGCTGCCGAAATAAGGAAAAACTACTGCGCCTTCGAAATGAAGGACTTCGACCGGCTGCTTCGGATTATCTGGCTCAATAACGAGAACTACGTGACGGTTTCGCCGGCTGCCCGGGTGGCGCAGATCATGCTGCTGCTCCAGCGGGGCAACAGGAGCGGCGGCTTTTACCTTGGGCTGGAGGAGATGCCCGGGGGAGGGGAGTTCCGGGTGCTGCTGGCCGTGGGCAACCCGCCGCAGCGGGATTTCCTCACCCAGACCATGGAGGTGTTCAACCGGCTTGACCTGGGGGTCAACCGGGCCTACTGCCTGACTATCAGCAACGGCATCCATCCCTATTTCCTCGGTACGTTCTATGTGCAGCGCCGTGACAAGCAGCCGCTGCACAGTGAATCACAGTTTGCCATGCTGAAGCAGGAGCTGTCCGCCACCCAGATACTGGCGACCCGCTCCTACAGCTACCGGGAATTCGTGGTGGGTGGCGTGATGAACGGCGAAGACGCCGCCCTGATGAATGTCTTTATTGCCTTCTGCCACACCAATCTTGCCCATAGCCGGCCGGACCGCTACGGCATCGACGATGTCCAGAGCGCTTTTCACTCCCACCCGGATATTTCTCTGCAGCTGGCAAAACTCTTCCGGGCCCGCTTCGACCCGGAAGTGCAGGACCGGGAGGCGCTTTACCACAGCGTCCTTGAGGAGACGCGCCGGGCAGTTACTGACTACAACACCGGCCACAGGTATCTGGATGAAGTACGCCGCTCCATATTCGGCTGCTGTCTGAGCTTTATCACTCACACACTGAAGACAAATTTCTTCGTCCTGGAAAAGCAGGCACTCTCCTTCCGTCTCGACCCGGCCTACCTGGCCGCACTGGGGGGAGAGGCAGTGGCAGATCTTCCCGTGGCCTCCCCTTTCAGGGTGACCTTCTTCTTCAGCCGCTTCGGCTTTGGCTACCACATCGGTTTCTCCGATATTGCCCGCGGCGGCTGGCGGACCGTCATTACCAGAAGCCAGGATGATTTTATCACCGCCTCCAATAACCTCTTCCGGGAAAACTTCGTGCTTGCCCATACCCAGCACCTGAAAAACAAGGACATCTACGAGGGGGGCTCCAAGATGGTGACCATCCTGGATGTCTCCGATCTGCGCCAGAAGGAGACCTGGCTGGAGGAGTGGCGGCTCTTCAAGCTGCAGTACGGCATGACCAACGCCTTTCTCGACATCTTCGTGACCACGGGCGGCATCGCCTCCCATCCCCGGGTGGTTGACTATTACCGGGAGGATGAGCCGATTGAGCTTGGGCCTGACGAGAACATGCACGATTCCATGGTGGAGGCGATCGCCTGGCTGTCCCGAAAGCGGGGCTATATGCTCGGCATCGGCCTGATTTCCAGCAAAAGGGTCGGCATCAATCACAAGGAGTACGGCGTTACCTCTGCCGGGGTGGTCAAGTTTGCCGAGATAACCATGGGTGAGCTGGGTATAGATATCCGCAAGGATGCCTACAGTGTCAAGTTTACCGGTGGCACCAACGGCGACGTCGCCGGTAATGCCATGCGGCTGCTGCTGGAGCGCTCGCCAAAGGTGAAGATTACCCTGATACTGGACGGCACGGCAGTGCTGTTTGATCCGTCCGGGGCCGATCATGGCGAACTGCGGCGGATCCTGTTGCAGGAGGACCTGCACGCCTTTTCGCCACAGAAGCTTCACCAGGGCGGGTTTATCCTCTACCGCAGCGGCAGCCGGCGCGAAGGGCTGCGTGACCTTTACAAAAAGGTGAGCGCCACTGCCGATGGCCTGATTGAAGAGTGGGTCTCGGTGGACGAATTCTCCCGGGAGTACGGTTCGTTGCCGTTCACCGTGGAGGCCGACCTCTTCATTCCGGCCGGGGGAAGGCCGGAGACCATCGATAGCGCCAACTGGGAGAAATTCTTCCTGCCAGACGGCAAACCTTCGGCCAGGGCCATCATCGAGGGGGCAAACTCCTTTATCACCCCGGATGCCAGGGTGCAGCTGCAGAAGCGGGGCATAATCATCATGCGGGATGCTTCGGCCAACAAATGCGGGGTCATCTCTTCATCCTACGAGATCATCGCCAACCTGCTGCTGACCGAGAAGGAGTTCCTGGCGGAGAAGGAGCGCTACGTCGGCGATGTCCTCGCCATCCTGGAAAAGCGGGCCGAGGATGAGGCACGGCTGATCCTCAGGCGGCGGCGGGAAGAGCCGGGACTGCTCTGCACGGAAATATCCGACTCCATCAGTGCCGAGATCAATGGCAATTACAGCAGGCTTTTCAGGTTTTTTCAGGAGCGGCCCCAGCTGGCGCTGCAGCCGCTCTACAGGCGGGCCGTGCTTGCCCACCTGCCGCAGATGCTCAGTACAGAGCCCCGTTACCGGCAGCGGATCAAAGGCTTGCCGCAGAAGTACATTTCGGCAATCCTGGCTGCGGAGATAGGTTCGTCAATGGTTTACCGGGGGGACAGGAACTCGGCTTTCGAGGATGAGGTTAAACTGCATCTGCTGAGGGTTTTCTGAAAGGGCGGGAGCAGCTGGTGTGCCGCTCCCGCAGGGTCTGCAGTCCTATTTGTAGGTGTTGGCCAGGTAGGTGACCAGAGTGCGCCTTTCTTCCAGGGAGAGTTTGGCCCCTTTGCCCATCATTCTGACGACAGTCTTGTCCCAATCTGTTTTGCTTTTCTTTGCTCCGGTGGTGCGGCTAACAGCGTGGCAGGAACCGCACCGCTCCTTGAGAAGTGTCGCTCCATCAGGGCCGGAAGCGGCAAAGGAAGTCGAAACGGCAAGCAGGGCGGAAAGTGCAACGAAAGCGGAGAGAGTTTTTTTCATCGGCATAACCTCCAAAATTTTACGGTAATATATCCCAAAACAAACAAGACTGCAATGGTCTTTTTTGTTTTGGGGGAATGAGCCTGGAATTACAGCAACCGGCCCTTCACACGAATATAGTCAATGTGCAACTGCCGAACCCGGGTTTATTGCAGGCTGTTGGCAAGTTTGTCGGACATCCGCTGCCGGTACTCATCAATCTCGGTTCTCAGGGCGTTCAGGTTCTGGATTCTGGAGTCGATCTTTTCAACATGGTCTTCAAGGACGGCAATGAGCGCCGGCAACATTCTGTCGGTCTGTTTGGCATCACCGTAGGCTGAATAGAGCGCCTGCATCTCACGGATGGTAAGGCCGAGATGCTTGAGTTTCATGATGAACTTTATCCGGCGGACAAAATAGGGGGTATAGCCTCTGGCAGCGCCATCAGCCCGCTCTGCAGATTCGATTATCCCTACCTCCTCCCAGTATCTCAGGGTGCGGGTGGTAAGCCCCAGCGAGGTGGCCAGTTCTCCGATAGGTGTGAGTGTTTCTTCGCTCATTCTGGCTTCCTTTTACGTAAATTTGTGACACTCTATGGCATCTGCCCGGCAATGTCAATTTCTTTGCAGTCTGTAATTGTCATACGTGTTATGATGCCACGTCAGTCAACCTGAAAAGAGAGCCAATGATGACAACAGCTGAAACAGCCTCGTATTTTCCATATTCATTGCAGATTCGCCGCTCAGTGTGGGAGCGGCTCTCCCTGGCTATCCCCCACCGGGATATTCGCCAGTTGGGGAAACCGAAAAGCACCTTTTATCGTGAACTGGCGGCAAGGCTCACTGCCGAGGGGAAAACGGTCACAGCCGGTGAACTCAACCTTTACGGCCTGCAGCTTAAAGTCCAGCGTCATCTCGTCGGCCGCTATCTTGACACCCAATGCCCGGAGCTTCTGCCAAGCCTGCTTCAAGCGGCCGGTATCCCTCCGTCGTCAGCCGGAACCAGGGAGCTGGCCGCCAACTTCTGCAGGCTCTTTCCCGGTGAGCCGTTTCTGAATAATCCGTTCTTGGAGCCTGCCGAATGGCTGACCGCAGATGTTGCTCCGGGACGGGAAGCGCTGCTGGCCACTGAAATGCTGCTGCTCTCTGTTGCTGCCACCAACAGTGCCTTGAATAGTTTTCGCGAGGTGATCGACTGGAGCGAATTTGCGGCAGCAGCCGCATCAAGGCGGGCGGTTGACGGGCTTGAGCAGTTTCTGGCGGCGGCGCCGCCGGTTGAGAGTGTCGGCATGACCCTTCCCGAGATGCTTCGGCTCCCCCAGCGGGTTGCTCCCGGGTCACTGCTTGACCAGCTGAAATTTATCAAGCAGCAGTGGGGTGGACTGGTCCCAGAGGAGTTCATCCCGGAATTACTGACCGCCGTAGCCCTGATTGAAGAAGAGGGGCGCATGTTTCTACCTGCCGGCGAGCCTGCCGGTGCGCCGGTGCTGGAGTTTGACGGCCCACCGCCGGACGCAGCCGCCGGCAGCGACTGGTATCCCGAGCCGGAGCGGTTTTCCGCAGACACTGACTGGATGCCAAATGTGGTGCTGCTGGCAAAAATGGTCTATGTCTGGCTTGGCCAGCTGTCGAAAAAATATGACAAAGAGATCAAGACCCTTGACCAGATTCCTGAGGAGGAGCTGTCAATCCTTGCCGATTGGGGGGTGACCGGACTCTGGCTGATTGGCCTGTGGGAGCGTTCTCCGACATCGCAACGGATCAAGCAGCTTTGCGGCAACCCGGAGGCAATCTCTTCAGCATACTCGCTGTTCGATTACACCATTGCCGAAGACCTTGGCGGCGAAGCGGCACTGCTGGATCTGAAGGAGCGGGCTCTCAGGCATGGCATCAGGCTGGCAAGCGACATGGTGCCCAATCACACCGGCATTTACTCAAAATGGACAGTGGAGCACCCTGACTGGTTTGTGCAGCTGGATTACCCCCCCTATCCGGGTTACAGTTTCACCGGCACGGATCTTTCTCCTTCGCCGGAAGTCAGCCTGCATATCGAGGATGGCTACTGGGAGCGGCGGGATGCGGCGGTAGTCTTCAAGCACTTCGACCACCGCAACGGCCGGACCCGCTTTATCTACCATGGCAATGACGGCACCAGCACCCCGTGGAACGATACTGCCCAGCTGGATTATCTGAACCGGGAAGTCCGGGAAGCGGTCATCAACACCATTCTCCACGTGGCCCGGATGTTCCCCATCATCCGCTTCGATGCTGCCATGACCCTGGCCAAGAAACATTACCAGCGGCTCTGGTTCCCCCAGCCGGGTCACCACGGGGTCCCTTCCCGTGCTGATTACGGCATGACCCGGGAGCAGTTCGATGCAGCCATGCCGGAGGAGTTCTGGCGCCAGGTGGTGGACAGGATCGGGGCCGATGCTCCCGATACCCTGCTGCTGGCCGAGGCTTTCTGGCTGATGGAGGGGTATTTTGTCCGGACCCTGGGGATGCACCGGGTGTACAACAGCGCCTTCATGAACATGCTCAAGATGGAGGAGAACGCCAAGTACCGCCAGACCATCAGGAACGTGCTGGAGTTCAATCCCCAGGTGCTGCAGCGCTTTGTCAACTTCATGAACAACCCCGATGAAAAGACAGCCGTCGAGCAGTTTGGCCGGGAGAGCAAATATATCGGCGCCACCGTGCTGCTGGTCACTATGCCCGGCCTTCCCATGCTCGGCCATGGCCAGGTGGAGGGCTTCCACGAGAAGTACGGCATGGAGTACAAGCAGGCCTATTGGGACGAGGCTGTGGATGATCACCTGGTGAGGGAGCACGAGCGACGCATCTTTCCGCTCATGCGCCGCCGCTGGCTCTTCTCCGGGGCGCTGGAGTTCAGGCTGTACGATTTCATGGATAACGGCAAGCTGCACGAGGATGTCTTTGCCTACTCCAACAGGGCCGGTGAGCACCGGGCAATTGTCATCTACCACAACCGGTTCGCAACGGTTACCGGCAGGCTGCGCAACTCCGTTCCTTTTATTCCCGGTGGGGTCGAGGGGGCGGCAGCGGTAACCGCCACCCTGGGTGAGTCCCTCGGTTTCAAAGGGGATGGCCGCCACTACTACATCTGGCGTGACTACTCCAACGGCCTGGAATATCTTGCCAATGGCCGTGAGCTCTGTGACGAGGGGCTGCAGGCAAGGCTTGAGGCCTACGAATACCGGGTGCTGATGGACTTCAGGGAGATCTGGGACGACGAGTTCGGCACCTGGGGGGCGCTCTGCCACCAGCTTGGCGGCAGAGGGGTCGCCTCCATGGATGAAGAGGTGAAGCAGATCCGCTTTGCGCCGCTCATCGATCAGCTCAGAGTCCACACGGAGCATTTCAGAGGGCTGGTGGTTGAGGGGTTTGCTGCACTCGCTCCGGCCGACCTGGCAGTCATCAAGAAAAAGTTCAGCGCCGGGCAGAGGGAGTTTTTCGCCGCCCTGGCTGAGATTGAAGGTTCAGCCGTGCCCTGTGACGCTGCTCTCGCCACACTGCTTGCGGAGCTTGATTTCCTGGAAGCTGAGGCTGGCAGGCCCGGCGGGCTCCTTGAAGGGGAGACGGCAAGGCTGGTTGCATTTGCCTGGCTGTTGCTGCATCGCTGCGGTGAGCTGCTGCCTGGTGGTGAAAGTGCCGCGGCCACTGCCCTGCTGGTTCGGAAATACGGCCTGGACCGCCCCCTGGAAGAGGAGCTGGCCGGCGAGGCGGTGCAGACGCCGGACGCTCTTGCCGGGCTTGAAGTCAGTGCCGTCCTGGATCTTTTTATTACCATCCTGCGCTGGCAGGAGCTGCTGCTGTCAGCAGGCAAAGGTGTGCAACTGCTGTTTACCGATCCTCTGGCCGCCCGTTTTGTCAGGCTGCACAAGAGCGGCGGTTTTGACTGGTTTGTCAAGGAGCGCTTTGAAATGCTGCTCGACTGGCTGGAGCTGACTGCTGTTGTGCTCTCCACCGGTGACAGGGTTATGGCTGCTGCCGACATTGCCGCCGTTAAAAAAACTCTCTCGGACGATGCCAGAGCGGCAGGCTATCGTCTGGACAGGATGCTCCATGCTGCGACGTAATTATCTTGTCCTGTTGCTGTTG
>VEOV01000305.1 GCA_012026855.1 Geobacter sp. | reverse complement strand
TCTACATAGTCTTCAACGAAGCTGTTGACCGAACCGGTGGCCCGTCAGGACTTTCCGGAATACCCAATCTCTCCATAAACGGCTTCATGTTCAATAGTGACCTGCGCAACTACTACCTGATCTGGTTCTTCGCCCTTGTGGCCATCGGCCTCTCCCTTAACCTGGTTAACTCCAGAATTGGCAGGGCGCTGAAGGCCATTCACGATTCCGAGATTGCGGCCAGGGTAATGGGAGTCAATGCCAGACTCCTCAAGGTGCAGATCTTTGCCCTGTCAGCCGGTCTTTCCGCCATAGCAGGCTCTCTCTATGCACACACCATGACCTTTATTGCGCCAGCCTCCTTTGGCTTCAATTTTTCCGTCGAACTGGTAACCATGGTCATCATCGGCGGTCTCGCCAGTATATACGGCTCCATTTTCGGCGCAGCGCTGCTTACCGTGCTGCCTGAGATGCTTCGGGCCTTTCAGGATTACGACATTATCGTTTACGGCCTGCTGCTGGTACTCATGACCATGTTCATGCCGGGTGGCCTGGCAAAGGCACTGCCCGCGCTTGTCAACGGTATGCGCAAACGACTGGGCAAAGGGGAGGGGAGAAATGCTTGAAGTCAGATCCCTGACCCAGCGGTTCGGCGGCATTACCGCCCTGGAAGATATCTCCTTTGCAGTCAAAAAAGGTCAAATCACCGGGGTAATCGGCCCGAACGGCGCCGGCAAAACAACCCTGTTTAACATTGTTACAGGAATCTATACCCAAACCTCCGGTTCGGTTTCGCTGGAAGGTGCGGATATTTCCTCCCTGCCGGCAGAAAAGCTTGCCCCCAAAGGTCTTGTCAGAACTTTCCAGAATATTGAACTGTTCGGCAACATGACCGTACTGGAAAACGTCATGCTCGGCCTGCATACCGGCAGCAGCAGTGGCCTGCTTGCCTGTATGTTCAAAATGCCGTGGCATCTGCGTGAAGAACGTCAGATACGGACTGCAGCACTGGAGTGGCTTGATTATTGTGGCATTGCTGACCTTGCTGATCAAAAGGCATCAAACCTTTCCTTCGGCAAGGGCCGGCTCCTTGAAATTGCCAGGGCAATGGCGGTCAAGCCGCGCATCCTGCTGATGGATGAACCGGCAGCAGGCTTGAATAATCGTGAGACTGTCGAGCTCGCCAAACTTATCAGGCGTATCAGGGAATCCGGCGTAACTGTAGTGTTGGTTGAGCATGACATGGAGCTGGTTATGGACATTTGCGACCGGATTATTGTACTTAATCTCGGTCGGAAGCTGGCAGAAGGTACTCCGCGGGAGATCCAGGAAAACAGTGCGGTTATTGCCGCTTATCTTGGTGAAGGGTAAACAGTGCTTAAGATCAAGAATATCAATACTTATTATGGCAAAGTTCACGCGCTGAAAAATATCTCCCTGCATCTGGCCGAGCGGGAAATTGTCGCCCTGATCGGCGCAAACGGTGCCGGTAAACCCACCATCCTCAATACTATTTCCGGCGTTACCCCTGCAGAATCCGGAGAGATTCATCTTGCCGGAGAGCGGACAGAGCAGCTCCCTCCGGACAGAATAGTCAAAGCCGGTATTTCGCAGGTACCTGAGGGGCGGCAGGTGTTCAAGGGGCTGTCGGTTGCGGATAATATCGAGCTTGGCGCCTACCTCCGCTTTCGCAGTAATGAGAGCAAAGCGGTTATCCGCCAGGACATGCAGCATATTTATGAGCTGTTTCCGCGTCTTGAAGAGCGCAAGAAACAGATGGCCGGCACCCTTTCCGGCGGCGAGCAGCAGATGCTGGCAATCGGCAGGGCACTGATGGCAAAGCCACGCTTGCTCCTGTTGGATGAGCCGTCCATGGGCCTGGCGCCACTGGTGGTGCAGGAAATATTTGCAGTCATAGAGCGTCTGCGCAGCGAAGCGGGCACCACAGTCCTGCTGGTGGAGCAGAATGCCAAGGCAGCCCTTAAAATGGCTGATCGAGGCTACGTACTGGAGACCGGCAAGGTCATTCTTGAAGGGACTGCTGCCGATCTGCTTGAGAACCCCGAAGTGCAGCGTGCTTATCTTGGCAAGGAAAAGAAAGACATCTGGGAGCGATGATTATGGAGATCTGGGATAAAGAGTTTGAGTGCATGGATCGTGAGGCGATTGAAGAGCTTCAGCTTGAACGGCTTCAGGCAACACTCCATCGCGCCTACAAGAATGTTACCTGTTATCGCAACAAGTTTGACTCTCAAGGGATCGACCCTGACGATATCAAGTCTTTGTCAGATCTTGCCAAGCTTCCTTT
>VEOV01000187.1 GCA_012026855.1 Geobacter sp. | reverse complement strand
GTTGGCAGGTTGAAGATCGGATAGTTGCCGCTTGGAGTACTTGGGGAGTTTTTGCCCGTGGGCTCGGTGTTAGAGCAGCCTGTTGCCACGATGAAGCTTAAAAACAGCAGGAGTCTGAATATATGCGCGTTCATTGGATATCCTCTCTGGATTTAGGTTGTCTGTTTCAATTAGAATTTGACAGTAACTGAGCCGCTGAACAGATGGACGTCGCTCTTGTAGGTTCCGTTGGCACCGGTCAAGGCGGTCATGTCCTGGTTGTTGACCGTCCTGTCCACGAAGTGTGTCCACATGTAAGCCAGATCCAGCGAGAAGTAGTCATTGTGGAACCCCTGACCGATGCTGAAGCTGTGGCGGTCGGAGTCCGGCAGTACCGGCCCGATGGTGGAGTCGGGGATCGGGTTCTTGTCATACATGTAGCCGAGGCGTAGGTCCACGCTTTTGTTCAGGGCGTACTGACCGCCAAGTTTGTAGCACCAGACATCCTTCCAGTTAAGCGGTTTCGGCTTATTGTTGAAGGCGGCAAACTGCTGGCTGTCGAACTCAAACTCAAGTTTTTTCATACTGCTCCAGCCGGTCCACTCGGCATCAGCCTCCAGGGTCAGATCATTGGTCGGCTGCCAGGCAACACCGAAACCGGCGCTGCTAGGTAGGGTGATGTCAGTTGAAACTCCTGAGACAACCCTGGCGCGGGCGTAAGGAGAGGTGGCGGAAGTTGTCATGCCGATCAATTTCATGCCCTCAGAATTAGCCAGAAAATCGGCATTGCCGTCAATCTTCAGCTTGATTTCGCTTCTGTAGGCTGCACCGACGGAAATTTTAGGGGTTGGCTTCCATTTCATACCCAGGTTGTAGCCAAGGTTAAATGCAGTGCCATCAAGGCCGAGGTTGCCAAGCTCATAGGCTGTATTGGGGGTAGTCGGATCAGGACCATAGACCATCTTCTGCATCGATACCATCGCATAGGTGGCATCAAGCCCTGCTGCGACCGCCAAGTTAAGATTGTCAAACCGGTAGGCAATCGTCGGCTGGAAGTTGATAGGTTTGACCTCGATATTGATTACCTCGGCGCGGAATGCGCTGCTGGCATCCCAAGTCTTTGCCAGAGGGTAGATGGCGTTGATGCCGAGACCGACAGACAAAGGGGAACCTTCAAACGTGTGAGTCAGGTAGAAGGTAGGGGCGATGAAAAGATCCTGTTTTGACTTTTCCATGGTTGATGTGGTGCCGACACCAAGGGGGGTGGTGCTTGTTAATGGCGCCGTGCCGCTGAACTCAGTCGACGGCACGAAAATATTGGTTGCCCCCATGTTTACCTGGGTTCCTTTCAGGAAGGCGATACCTGCCGGGTTGTGAAACAGTGCGGGCGGATCATCCGCCTGGGCAATGAAGGCATTCCCCATGGCCATCGCCTTTGCCCCCTGTTCGTTAACCTTTAATCCTGCCGCTGACGCCAGGGTCGCAGTTCCCAATAATGAAGCCGCGACACATGCTGTAAAGAGTTTCTTCCCCATAGTCATCTCCTTTCCCTGAACCAATGAGTGTAAAATTATGCTGCCGATAAAAATAAAACGCCATTTTGAGTAAATGTATGGAACATTGACGTGCATGTCAAGAACAAAAAACAGATCGCTGAAAAATTATGATTTCAAACGGTAACAACTGTTTTGCCTCAAGGGAACCTTGTCTGTCCATGGGCGAATTGCCCCTGAATGCCCAGTAATCACCATGTTTTGAGTAGCTGTTAATCTGGAATAAATGCGGTAAAATATACATGAATGAGATCAGAATTAATAGCACCTTAATCCTGAAAAATGTTCGCATTCCTGGATTGTTTATCGGTACTCGACAGAGAAATAGTGCGTATAGATTTCCGGCAGTCGTTACAGATAAAAAAACAACGTCACAAATAAAATGATTTTATACTTGACATGAGCGTCAAGGTTATTTATGGTTGGATAAAATTCTGCAAAACTCAAATGGAGTTCGCGATGGAGCCATCATTCAAATCAATACCCGACATGCTCAGGCAGAACGCCGTAAGGTTTCAGGGCAGGCTGGCGCTCAAGTACAGAAAGCAGGGGCGCTATGTAACGCTCAGTTACGAGGAGCTTTACCAGCGGGCGCTGATGGTTGCCCGCGGTCTGAAGAAAGTGGGGATAAAGCCGGGGGACCGGGTTGCCATCCTTTCGGAAAACCGTGCCGGCTGGGTAATTGCTGACCTGGGAATCCTCTCCATCGGTGCAGTGGTCACGCCGATTTATGCCACCAATACCCCTGAGCAGATTGAATATGTGCTGCAGCATTCCGGCGCAAAAATTGTTTTTGTTTCAAGCAAGTTTCAGTACACGAAGTTGCTGAAAATCAGGGAAGCAATTCCTGGTGTGGAGTTGGTCGTCTCCTTTGAGAGATTCCTTGGCGAGCACTCCCTGCCGGTCTGCACTTTTTATCAGCTCTCCGAAATAGATGAGCCAATTACCGCGGACGAGAAGCAAGAGCTGGAAGCTGATATCGACAGAGTCAAGCCCAATGACCTGCTGACCCTCATCTATACATCCGGCACCACCGGTGTGCCGAAAGGGGTCATGCTGTCCCACAACAATATCCTGACTAATATTGAATACCTGTCGGAGCAGAGTGACGCAGTCGAGGAAGAAGACGTCCTGCTCAGCTTTCTTCCGCTGAGCCACATTCTGGAGCGGTCGGTCGGCTATTACATGACACTTCGCAACGGTGCCCTGATGGCTTTTGCCGACAGTGTCGAGAAGATCCCGGAGAACATGCTGGAGGTCAACCCGACGGTCATCGTCAGCGTGCCACGGCTGTTCGAGAAGATCTACCACCGCATCTATGAAAATGTGCACCGGTCATCCCTGCTGAAGAGAACCCTTTTCCACTGGGCGATCGAGGTTGGCAAGCAGTTTATTGCCGCAAAGATCATGCATGAAAAAGCGCCCGCCTTGCTTTCCTTCAAACATGCCATTGCTGACCGCATCATCTTCAGCAAAATCAGGAGCAGGTTTGGCCGGAGAATGAAACTCTGCTGCTGCGGCGGGGCACCGCTGGACCGGACCCTCAACGAGTTTTTCTGGGCCATCGGCATTCCGATCTTCGAAGGGTACGGCCTAACGGAAACCAGTCCGGCGATATCATTCAACAATGCGGAAAAAGTCCGCTTCGGCTCGGTCGGGGTTGCCCTGAAACAAACCGAAATCAAGATTGCGGCGGATGGAGAGATCCTGGTCAAGGGCCCCCAGGTGATGCTCGGCTATTATGATAATCCCGAGGCAACTGCCGAGGTCATGGAGGATGGCTGGTTCAAGACCGGCGATGTGGGCCACCTGGATGACGGCTTCCTCTATATTACCGACCGGAAAAAAGAGCTGATCATCACTGCCGGTGGCAAGAACATCGCCCCCCAGCCGATCGAAAATGAACTGAAGATGGACAAGTACATCTCTTCGGCAATTATCTACGGCGACAAAAAGCCGTATCTGGTGGCCCTGATCGTGCCCAACATGGAGCGGGTGGTGGATTTTGCCAGGGTCAAGCATATCCGCTACGTCGACCTGGAAGACCTGGTCCATCACCGGGCGGTGTACAAGCTTTACGAGCTCAGGCTTGAGGAGATCAATGCCAAGCTGGCCCAGTATGAAACCATCAAGAAATTTGCCCTGCTCCCCCGTGATTTTTCCATCGACGGCGGCGAGCTGACCGCAACCATGAAACTGAGACGCAAGGTCATCTACGAAAAGTACAAGCACAAAATAGAAGAGCTGTACGCTGATCAGAGCAACTGAACAATTTCCACTGAGGGGGAACATAATGAAACAGATAAACAGAGTAGCGGTTCTGGGAGCAGGCGTCATGGGGGCAACCATCGCCGCGCACCTTGCCAATGCGGGGATTCAGGTACTGCTGCTGGATATCGTCCCGAGAGAGCCCAATGACGCCGAAAAAGCGGCCGGATTGACACTGGAAAGTCCCCAGGTGCGCAACCGGATCGCGGCCGCCGGTTTGGCTGGTCTGCTCAAGATGAAGCCGGCGCCGTTCTTCCTGAACAGCTACGCCAACTACATCGAAGTGGGCAACTTTGACGACGATATGGCCAAACTGCGCCAGTGCGACTGGGTAATCGAGGTGGTCATCGAGAACATGGCCATCAAAAAGCAGCTCTTTACAGAAAAGATTGCTCCCAACCTGAAGGCAGGGGCGATTCTCTCCACCAACACCAGCGGCCTGTCGGTCAACGAGATGGCGGAATGCCTGCCGGAGAACGTCAGGAAGAACTTCCTGGTGACCCATTTCTTCAACCCGCCGCGTTACATGCGATTGATGGAAATCGTCTCCTGCAAATATACCGATCCTCAAGTGGCCACCTTCATGGGGGACTTCATCGCCAGCCGTCTCGGCAAGGGGATCGTCACTGCCAAGGATACTCCCAACTTCATTGCCAACCGGATCGGGGTCTATGCCATCTGCAACTGCATCAGAACCATGATGGCTATGGGGATGACCGTGGAAGAGGTTGACGCCATTGCCGGGCCGGCCACCGCCCGCCCGAAGAGCGCCGCCTTCCGCACCGCCGACCTGGTCGGCCTGGACACGCTGCACCATGTGGCCGGCAACTCTTTCGAGCTGCTGGTCAATGACGAGCAGCGTGACATCTTTAAGTTCCCAGATTTCATCAAGGAGATGGTTGCCAAGGGAATCCTGGGGAACAAGAGCAAGCAGGGGGTCTTCAAG
>VEOV01000210.1 GCA_012026855.1 Geobacter sp. | reverse complement strand
CATTAATAAAGTGGAGGATGCCGGTGGAATTATACGGGACACCGATCTTGGCCGGAGTAATGGCAAAGGAGGCCGAGGGACAGCCGATGGCGATATCGCAGATAAATGAAAGATCACAGGCGCCCCCCCAGACACTCCCTTCGATCATGGCAATAACCGGTGCCGGAAAAAGCTGTATCTGGCGGAGAGCCTGCTCCAGAGGATCGTTATAGGAGAGCGGATCCCGGCCCGGTACCGGCAGTTCACTGATGTCAAAACCTGAAGACCAGACCTTTACCCCAGCTTGCGCCCGGATAATCACTACACGAGCCTTATGCTTCTCAAGCAGTTGCAGGGTGCCGATCAGTTCATTGAGGAGCGCATTGGAAAGGCTGTTCCTGGTCTCCGGATGGTTCATGGTAATGGTAGCGATGTTATTGCTAAATGAGGTCAGAATCAGCGGCATAAGTCTCTCCTTAATACGTGCTAATTTAGTGATATACACCTTACCGGCTGCAATTGCAATGAGGGGGGATAAGTATGGCAACTCTGTTCGAATAATAAGAGGGGTGGTTGACTGAATATCTTCGCTCGGCAATTGCCCTGTGCCGAAAGTCAAATATGGAGCGCAAAGAAAAGCACAGGCAATCGTAATGGTCACCTGTGCTGATATGGTTGGCGCAGGAGCGAGATCCTTTGTTCTAATCCGTCGGTAACAACCGGTAGCCTGATCGTCCCGCAATAAAGCCGGACAGGCGGTCGAAACTCCGGTTGTCCCTTTTTCAAGCGGTTTAACGCGCCTGGCAGATGAGACCTGTCGCTTTCAGCGTGATCTCGAACTGGGCCAAAGATCATCAAAGTGCTCCGGAATGCCGTTGTTTGTGCGAATGCCCGTCCATTGGTAAACTGGTTGCCTGCCGCAACGCTTCAGGCGTCTCTTTGACCTCAAGAGCCGGCACACCACGTCTTGTAGGCAGACAGAAATATTTTCTGGTCGACAGGAATCTGATCTAAGCTGACAAACACCCCAGAGCATATTGTCAAAGAGCTGACTGTTACTTATTGCCCTGCTGTTGCAGGTCCTTCAGACCTTACGCCCTTTGCGCCCCAGCATCAGCTTGCCGTGATGGGTGATCACATGGACGTTATGATTTGGAGCCTTGCCGAGCATTCTGGTATGGGTCACTTTCATGGCTGCTTTTACCCGGCGCAGCGGCATCATGGTCCTGGTTGTCATGGTTTTCATGCCTGCCACCTCCCTTGCCTTTCACTGCATCTCTCTTAATAATTATTATACGCCGTTAATCAAAATGTGGCGCGAAAAATATGCTCTCCTGGCCAGGGAATCTGCGGCCAAGAAAAAAGGCCGCCTCCGGAGGAGAGCGGCCTTTGCGGTGCTAAGCGAGCGCCGGGTTATTTGTGCTGCGCTACCCTTGCCCGGGTGTCAGCGTGCTAAGCCCGGGTGAGGCGCTCGGCGTCTTTCCTAAAAGGCATAGACAAACTTGAACCAGAGGTTCTTCCCTTCAGGCCGGTTTTCTGCAGCAGTTTCGATCTGATACTTCAGGCTGAAGGCCATGTTCTTGTAGTCATACTTGACTGCCGGGCCGTAGGAGAAAACCTTCCCCTTGCTGTCGTTGACAGTGACCCCGTCAGCTTCATCATTGGTCAGCTGCTGGTAGTAGTAGCCGTTAAGCCCCAAGGTGAAGGCATCTATCTTTTTGCCAAGGGCATAGTCAAAATGCAGCTCCTGTCCGGACAGATATTTGGTTGTTCCGGGAGCGGTCAGCTTGCTGGCATCGTTGTTCCTGGTGTTGTAATCGTACATCAGCTTGACCGAAGCCTCGAAACCGTTGTCGGTCAGCTCCGTGCCGGCCAGGATCGGCTCAAAGGTCCAGTAATTTCTGCCGACATTGGCCAGATCGGCCTTGTCATAGCTACCGGTCGGGATATAGATGTCCACCCCTGTGGCTGCGTGCCAGTTTTTGCCATGCCAGGAGAGGATAAAGGGGTCGACAATGATATCGCCAAGGCCGGTCTTGCTGTCGCTGCCAAGGGGGGTGCTTGTCTTGACATCGACGTTCATCAGCGGCACAAAGGCATGGAAACCCCAGAAGCCGCCGAGGATCTGCTTGTCAGTCACATGGATGAAACGGAGCACATCGGCAGTTACCTTCAGTTTGAAACCGGGGATGGAACTGTTGCCGTTCTTGTCGGCAAACTTGTTGGCGGAATAGTAGTCAAAGTAGTTGATGAAATAGGTGCCGGGTGGCGGCACCGCTCCTGACATGAAATCTTCCGCCCCGTTAGGGTAAGCGCCGCCGCCCCCCTCGGTTGCCTGGGCAACGCTAACGCCGGCAGCTGACAGCAGACCTGTCAGGAGCAGCATAACTGCCAGGTTGTGCAGCATCATGAAGCAGCCTTTACTTGTGCTGTTACGAGCAATTTTTCTGATCATCTGATTTCTCCTTAGGTATGGATTGCTGCCATCTGCTTAGAACAGGGGGCTTTTAACTTTCGTATTACGTGTGCCGAATGACGTTGAAGCCTTCATCTTGGGATGGTGGGACGAAATAGCGTGTGATTTCATCAAATTCATCGTCACTTGCCATGAACGGATGCGAGCCAGCAGCATTGCGTGCACGCAAACGAGCCTTGCATGTTTCATTCGTGACATCGAGATAGTGAAGTTCGTGCGCCACAGCCGAATTCTCAAATATTGTCTTTGCCCACTGTCTGCTAGCTAGCGTGTTTGCCGGAAAATCAAGCACAACGGATAGGCCTGCTCGTAGAAGTGCTTCAATATGGCCAGCAAGTACTTTTCTAAATTGGCCGGTGCAGCGTACGTAGTCGGAAAGGTTTTTGATTCCATCAGAATAAAGCTGTGAAAGCCAATCGTCTTCGCTGACAAGGATGGTGTTCGGGGTGGCAGCCAATTGTTGTGCAAGGGTCGATTTTCCCGCCCCTATTTTCCCGCAGACCAGATAGAGGACAGGTGTCGACTCAGGCCTGATTAATTCTGTTCCGTATG
>VEOV01000219.1 GCA_012026855.1 Geobacter sp. | reverse complement strand
GGGGTAATTCCTGATACGGATATTCCGGTCTACTTCATTGAACACGAAGGTTATTTTGGCCGGGACGGCCTTTATGCCCACAATAACGAGGAGTATCCGGACAATGACCGGCGTTACATCTTCTTTTCGCGAGCATCCATAGAGCTGTGCAAGATGATTGATTTTCGCCCTGACCTGCTCCATGCCCATGACTGGCACACAGCCGCAGTGCCGCTGATGATGAACACCTGCTGCCGCAACGATTCCCATACTGCCGGTGCTGCCTCTGTTCTGACCATTCACAATATGCAGTATCAGGGGAGCTTCCCGCCGTCTGCCATGAATATACTCGGTGTTGGCTGGGACCAGTTCACCTTTCTTGGCATAGAAAAGGATGACAGGGTCAACCTGCTCAAAGGTGGAATTTATAATGCAACCATGCTGAGTACAGTCAGCAGGGGGTATGCTGCCGAAATTCAGACAGCCGAGTTCGGTTGGGGACTGGAGGGGGTTGTCAGGGAGAGGCGCGCAGACCTCCTCGGGATTCTCAACGGCGTGGACTATGGCGAATGGGCGCCTGAGACGGACCGCCACATAGCGGCAAACTACTCGGTTGACGACCTTTCGGGAAAAGCTGTTTGCAAGGCAGATCTGCAACGCGTTGCCGGTTTGCCGGTAAGGGACGATCTCCCGCTGATCGGCATTGTCAGCAGGATGGTGAAACAGAAGGGGATTGATTTTATTGCCGCGGCGCTGCCAAAACTTTTGTCACTGGATATTCAGCTGGTAATGCTGGGGGAAGGTGAACCATGGGCGCACTTCTATTTCGGTGGTGAAGCGGCAAAGCATCCGGACAAAATGAAGGTTTACATCGGTTATGATGATAGCCTCGCTCACAAGATTGAGGCGGGAGCCGACTTTTTTCTAATGCCTTCGGCCTTTGAGCCGTGTGGCCTGAATCAGATGTACAGCATGCGTTACGGGACTCTGCCTATTGTGAGGTCGACCGGCGGACTTGATGACAGTGTGGAAAATTTCGACGAGCAAACGTTGCACGGTACCGGGTTCAAGTTTAAAGCCCTGACTGCAGGAGCGCTGTTTGATACCGTCGGCTGGGCCGTACATACCTGGTCCAACAGGAAGGATGCCATGCTGCAGCTTGTCAGGAATGCCATGAACAAGCGGTTTACCTGGGAGGTTGCAGCGTCGGGTTATGAGGGGCTCTATCAAGAGGCTGTCAGGCGCCTTTCTCGATGATGAACTGATTCATCTCCTGCTTCAGCATGTCCCCCTGGGCTGCAAGCCGCTTGACTGCCTCATCGGTGACACGATTGGCTTCCAGAGCGTTTTCAGTCGATCTCTGGATGTCATCAGCCGAATGCATGATCAAGGCACTGCTCTTTGCCTGTTCGTCGCTGGCAATCTTCACCTTTTTTATCATGTTGGAAATGCTTTCGGTTGATTTGCCGATAAATGAACCGACGGTACTCTGCTCACGGGTTGAGTTCCGCACCTGGGAGTTAAGCGTCTTCATCTTCTCTGTTGCGGTGATGATCATGTCAGCGCCCCGGCCCTGCTGACCGGTAGCCGTAGCGATCTGCGCCGCCATATCCGAAACCATTTCAATAGCACTCTTGATCTGTTTGCTCTCTTTTGCCTGAGACTCTGTTGTCCTGGCGATTTCAACAATCTGCGAGCTGGAGGTCTTAACCCCGGAAAGGATTTTGGCCAGCGCTTCGCCCGATTGGTAGGAGAGCTGTTCGCCGTCGGCAATATTCTGCTCTGCCAGGGCGATGGAATCTACTGCCCGGTGGACTTCCTGCTGCACGGCGGTAATTACCTTGGCGATCTCTTTGGTGGAGCTGCTGGTGCGCTCGGAGAGCTCTTTAATCTCTTCGGCAACTACTGCGAACCCTTTGCCATGTTCTCCTGCCTGCGCTGCAATAATGGCGGCATTGAGGGCCAGCAGGTTGGTCTGCTCGGCGACTTCATCGATAACCTGCAGAATTGAACCGATGTCGCTGGCTTTATCCGAAAGGTTGGAGATGGCTTCAGAGGTTATGGCAGATGACTCCCTGATTTTCGTGATACCGGAGATAGTTGCCTCAACTGACGCCCGGCCTGTTTCGGCATCCTGCAACAACCCCTCGGAAATTTTTGCACTGTCAGTTGCATTCTGTTCAATCTGCCTGATTGATGAATCCATGGTGGCAACCGAGCTGGCAGTTGTCAGTGAAGAATCAACCAGGCTGGCAACACTGCTGTCGATGGCACGGATTGATGCTGCCATCTGGGTGATAGAGGAACTTACATCTTCAATTGCTTGGGAAAGTGTCTCGACATTCAGCGCCACTTCTTCGATGCTGGCAACCAGCTCCATGGTGGAGGAGGAACTTTCCGAGGTCGACAGGAACAGGCTGTCGATGGCCTGGGATATGCCGTTGATGGAGGAGTTCATTTCGGCAATTGCCGAAGATGTCTGCATTACCGCTCCAGCCTGGGCTTCGGCCGAGACGACGCTGCTTTGCGATACTTCGCGCAGACTTGCGGTTATCTGCCCCAGCTCAGCAGCGGAAACCTTGACGCTGCTGACCATCTCCGACAGCTTGGCTGTCATCAGGTTGAAATCAGTGGCCAGGGTACCGATCTCGTCGCATGAATTGTCATGTATTGACTGGGTAAGATCCCCCCGTGATGCCTCGGCAAAGGCATCAGCAAGACTTCTGACCCGATTGACAATGTTTTTGGACGCAAAAGAGCCGAAGAGAATGGCTGCAAGAATTGCCCCGACAATGACGATGCTCAGGGTCAGTTGGGCATTGTGCTGGATTGAGCTGGCATCCTTGTTCGCCTGCTTCATCATGGAGTTGACGGTCACCAGCAGCTCATCAACAGACGAGGAAACCTGCTCGGTTTTCTCCGGAAGCTCAGACCGGATGATGGTGTTGATGGCGCTGATGTCAGTTTTGCCGCCGCGAGACTTGCCCTCTTCTAGTGCCAGAAGCTTGTCTGCGGTTGCACTGAAGTCAGCAAACATCTTGGCAACAGCAGTGACTTTCTGCTCAAGCGGGCTCCCGGCTTTTGCCGCAGGCAGGCCAAGTTTCGGGTTTCCCTTGAGGATGATGTCGGTGTACCCGCTGAAACGGTCACGTTTCGCTTCGTAATCCCCTTTGCCGGCTTCGAACTCTTCGGCGGTTGTTGCAGTAGAGGCTTCAACAAGGTGAAGTTGGCATTCCTGCAGGGCGGTTTTCATCAATACAACCTGGTTCGACTGGGTAGAACCGGTCATAATGACATCCTGAATTGTATGGCCAACCTTATTCAGGCTGAATATGCCGAAAAACCCGGTTATGCCGACAAGGAGAGCCATTATCAGAAACAGGCCGACAAGTTTCTGGCTTAATTTAAGTCCTTTCATATCGCCTCACTCGGTATCTATTAAAAATTAGTTATTTTATAGCAGGGATTTCAGTTCTACTCAACCGCTAATCAATAAAACGACTGATAATTCGCTTGTATTCATCTATACGTCTGTCCCGCAGGAATGGCCAGATTCTCCTCACTGTTTCCGAACGGTTCATGTCAAGGGTCACGACGGACACCTCTTCACCGTCTGGAGTTGACCGGCGCAAAAACTCCCCCTGGCAACCAGCCACAAAGCTGTTTCCCCAGAAAAGTATGCCGTTGCCGTTGTTGGCGGGAGCGGCTTCAAAGCCGACACGGTTGACTACTGCTACCGGAATGCCGTTGGCAATGGCGTGGCTGCGTTGAATCGTGATCCAGGCCTCAAGTTGACGTGCCTTTTCAGCGTCGTTGTCAGCCGGATCCCAGCCTATGGCAGTCGGGTAGATGAGCAGTTCAGCCCCTGCCAGTGCCATCAGCCGGGCGGCGTCCGGATACCACTGATCCCAGCAGACCAGTACGCCAAGTCTGCCCACCGAGGTCTGGATCGGCTGGAAACCCAAATCTCCCGGGGTAAAGTAAAATTTTTCGTAAAAAGCCGGGTCATCGGGAATGTGCATCTTCCGGTAAATGCCGGCCAGTGTGCCGTCACGCTCGATTACAGCCGCAGTATTGTGATAAAGACCTGCAGCCCGCCGCTCGAAAAGTGACAGCACCAGGACAACCCCGAGTTCTCTGGCTATGGCAGAAAACTCGTCGGTTGATGGTCCGGGGATCGGCTCGGCAAGGTCAAAACAGGCGGTATCTTCACTCTGGCAGAAGTACAGGCCGGTGTGCAGTTCCTGCAGGATGATCAGTTCTGCCCCTTGTGAAGCAGCCTGGCGGATCATCGCAATGGATTTTGCTACGGTTGTCTGGCGATCAGCTGTGCAGCTCTGCTGGATTGTGGCAATGGTCAAACTATTCATGAAAGTGTTCCTTTGGGGAGCTGCATGGTCAGGCAGTGGAGCGAGCCATGCTGCAGTACGGCGGGGAGACAGTTGATGCCGATTATCTCCCTGTCCGGGAATGCTTCCCTGACAGTGGCAAGGGCAATGTCATCCTGCGGATCGTTATAGGTCGGCACAAGTACGGCGCCGTTAATGATGAGAAAATTGGCGTAAGTGAGCGGTATCCGCTCCCCTTCCAGCCCCAGGCATGGCGCCGGCAGCGGCAGCGGCAGCAAGCGATATGGTTTGCCCTCACTGGTGCGAAATCCCTCCAGCTCGCCTCTCATGGCTGACAACTCCTGAAAGTGCTCGTCCTGAGGGTCATTGCAGGCAACGTAAAGAATGGTGTCATCAGGGCAGAGTCTTGCCAGGGTGTCGATATGGGCATCGGTGTCATCACCGGCAAGATAGCCATGCTCCAACCAGAGAAACCTGTCGACGCCAAGCTCTGCCGCCAGCTTCAGCTCAACCTGCTCCCGGCTAAGGTCACTGTTCCTGTTACAGTTAAGAAGACACTGACTGGTGGTCAGCAGGGTGCCCTTGCCGTCACTTTCAATACTGCCCCCCTCCAGCAGGAGTGGCAGGGTGAGCAGTCTCCCCTGCAGAATTCCCTTGTTCTTGAGGTTACAGTTGATCAGGTTGTCCAGTTCTGCTGAAAACTTGCCACCCCAGCCGTTGAAGCCGAAGTCAAGATGGAGCGGGATGTCGTCCTCATAGATGGTGACAGGCCCAAAATCTCTGGCCCAGGTATCATTGGTCGGGATGACGACAAAAGTCAGTCTGGCAAGGTCTGGATCTGCGGCAGCAAGCCTCTCTCTGGCACTATCTTCGTCCGGGACAATCAGGATTACCCTCTCGAAATGGCTGATGGCAGCAACGATGTTGGCAAATACCGGTTCAATCCGGGGTAGAATCGGCTCCCAGTCAGTATCCGGATGTGGCCACGCCAGCAGGACTCCGTCTTGTGGCTCCCATTCAGCTGGCAGGCGACGTGATTTTATGGTTAATTGATTCATCGCGGCAGATTATATAGTGTATGTTCAGGAACGGTCAATTTTTTCATCTGTTTACAACTGAAAAAAATGCGCTACGATATATTAAAATCACAAAATTATAGCCGTTATTCAGGGAGGATGCTTTATGAGCGATAGTGAAATCAAAAAGAGTGCGATGGTGGGGGGGATAATGCTGATTGCCGGCGGTCTGCTAGGTGCGGCGGCTGCCCTCCTTTATGCCCCGCAGTCAGGCCGGCAGACAAGGCGCGACATTGCCCGCTACAGCCGCAAAGTCAGGCGAGAGGCAGAAGATATTGTCGATGATTTTGCCGGGAATGTTCATGGCATGGTGGAGACAATTGGTGAGCGGGCCGAGGATATCCTCGACAAGGGGAAGGATCTAGCCCATGATGCCAAGCTGGAGCTGATCAAGATCATTGACGAGGGGCAGGCCAAGCTTGAGAAGCAGAAGGCGCGGCTGGCAAAAATCATCGGATAAAATTTCCCATTTATACCGCTTTATGGTACAAATCCCCGTAAGAGCTGATATTACGGGGATTTGTATTTGTCAGAAAAGAAACATATAGCCAGAGCAGCAGGTGTCCTTGGAGGCGCAACCATTCTCTCCCGCATCATGGGAATGGTACGGGACATGGTAGTCTCCCGCCTTTTTGGCGCCGGTTTTGCGACCGATGCTTTTTTCGCCGCCTTTCAGATTCCCAATATGCTCCGCCGTTTTTTTGCCGAAGGAGCGCTGACCTCGGCTTTTGTGCCTACCTTTTCCGAGTACTACACCCAGAGGGGGGTGGAGGAGGCCAGGGCGCTTGCCAATGTCTGCTTTACCCTGCTGACCATCGTCATGGCGCTGATCACGGCGCTGGGCATTATCTTCTCACCGCAGATTGTTCATCTGATGTTCCCCGGTTTTGCCACTGAGCCGAGCAAGCTTGAGTTGACGGTTTTTCTCAACCGGCTGATGTTTCCCTATATCTTCTTTGTCAGCCTGGTGGCCCTCTGCATGGGGATTCTCAATACCCTGCGGCACTTCTTTACCCCGGCCATATCAACGGTATTTCTGAATCTGGCGATGATTTTTTCGGCGCTGCTGCTGCACAACCTGTTTGCCGTGCCAATCGTTGCCCTGGCAACAGGTGTGCTCATCGGCGGGGTTCTGCAGCTCCTGTTGCAGCTGCCGGTGCTCTGGAACAAGGGCTTTCCGCTCCGGCCGAATTTCAATTTCAATGATCCGGCAGTCAGGAGGATTGCCCTTCTCATGGGACCGTCGATTTTCGGCGTCGGCGTCTACTATCTGAATATAACAGTCGGCAACATCCTGGCATCCCTTCTTCCACAGGGGAGTGTCTCCTATCTCTACTATGCCCAGCGGCTGTTCGAATTCCCACAGGGGGTGTTTGTTGTAGCCATTGCCCAGGCTGTGCTCCCATCCATGAGCCGTCAGGCCGCTGTAGGCGATATGCCGGCATTGAAGGATTCGCTCCTTTTCGGGCTCAGGCTGACAATTTTCATAACAGTTCCGGCGATGGTCGGCCTGATTGCCTGCGCCACGCCGATTTTCAGCCTGCTCTTCATGGGGGGCGAATTCGACTTTGCCAAGGCTGAGCAGTGCGGCCGGGCACTGGTGCAGTATTCAGTGGGGCTCACCTGTGTGGCCATGGTGAGGGTGCTGGCTCCGGCCTTTTATGCCCTCAAGGACACCAGAACTCCTGTGATAACCGCATTCGTCGCCTTTCTGCTCAATCTTGGGTTCAGCCTCCTGCTGATGCGTACCATGCTCCATGCCGGTTTGGCGTTGGCATCTTCCCTGGCGGCATTTGGCAATATGTTACTGCTGCTCTGGTTGCTGCGCCGGAAGATCGGCAGTTTCGGGGGGCGATCGCTGTTTGTCGCCAGTGGCAAGACTCTGCTGGCCGCTATCCCAACCGGTATGGTTGCCAGCTATCTGCTTAGCCTGGCTGACTGGTCGCAACCCGGGGCCAAGTTGCTAAAATCTGGAGTAGTTACCGTTTCAGTGACGGCAGCAATAGTCGCTTATGCCGGTTTGTCGTTGCTGCTTAAAAGTCAGGAAGCCGGCGAAGCTGCCGAGCTGTTTAAACGGAAATTCCTCAAACGGGGGTGAAGGCAATGCACGGCTTTGCACTATTCAGCTGTTCTTTTGGTGTCGGTGCAGTAATTTCGTCCGAGCAGGGTGTTACTGAAGTAATCCCCCCCTTTGGCGGGAGGGCTGCAGCCGAAGTGAAGGCCGGAATCATCAGCCGCTATCCGGATGCCCAGGTGGACAGCGGTTATGCCAAAACTGCAGCGGATGAGCTGGTTGCCT
>VEOV01000192.1 GCA_012026855.1 Geobacter sp. | reverse complement strand
GAACAACGGCACCACCCACGGTCTTGAGGCATCCGATGCCGGCATTCAGGTAGGCCTGACCGCCGACATTCACAAGGCCCTTGCTCCCTACAAGGTGAACGGTGCCCAGCACGGCACTTCCGGCAACAGCTCTGAGCGGCTGCGCCAGATTGCCAATGAAACCGCCACCACCAAGGCCAACGTGGCTACCGCGCTGCAGATGATTTCCTGGGGCCTGGAAGTCAATGATTACGGCAATGCCCAGCTGGACGCCGAAGGAAATTTCATCAAGGTAAAAGACGCAGGGATGACCGAGGAGCTCTGGGCCGAGATGGTCAAGTATGCTGCCGACAAGGGGTGGAAGAAGGGTGATTACAAGAACCTGAACCTGCCGTTCGAGAACAAACTGCTGGCCCAGCCGGCAGCGGTGCGCGAGCGTATGGCCAAGCGGGTTGAGGCGTTTGCCTACAAGATGTTTACCGAAGTCTTCAACGCCAAGGACACCGCCCAGCTGGCCGTAGCTGCCATCCTCAAGGCCGGTTCTTACGATCTGGGCGCCAAGGGGAGCCAGATCGAGGACCCGACTCACTGGAGCGAAGCGCAAATCATCGAGCGCGCCAAGTCAATCGGTGGCGACAAGGGGCCGACCGGAAATTTCGACGACTAACCGCTGCCTCTTTTGAAGCGCTGTCGGCAGAACAATAAATATGAATGCATAATTAAAAAGGGGCCTCGCGCCCCTTTATTTTTTGCTCTGGCATGATTATATGATATAAGTTCGTCAGCTTTCGGGCCGATCAAATCAACCATAAATCAAAAGTAATATGAGGTGACACAATGCTAAGGAGATTCACAGTTTTTGGCTGTCTGCTGCTTGCTTCAACCATGCTGACAGTGCTCTTCCTGACCGCCGAGGCAGATGCCCGCGCCGGCGGCGGCCGTTCCATGGGCAGCCGCGGTTCCCGCAGCTATTCGCAGCCGGTTGCCCCTTCAACAGCGCCAAGCCCTTACCGGGCAGCTCCGCAACAGGCGCGACCAGCGGCTCCCCAGCCGTTTGCCCAGCCCCAGCCTGCGGGCGGTGGTTTTCTGCGCAGTATGGCCGGCGGCATGGTCGGTGGTTTCCTCGGCGGCATGCTTTTCAGGAGCATGGGCTTCGGTGGCGGCGGTTACGGCGGCGGCATGGGTGGTGGCGGTATCGGTCTGTTCGATATCCTGCTGCTGGCCGGTATCGGCTACCTGATCTACCGTTTCATCAAGGCACGGCGCCAGACTGCTGCGCAGGGGGATTACGTCTCCTATTCCAATGCGCCGAACAATGTCTATGACGTGACACCACAGCTCTCAACCATGGACGACATGCAGATGGGGCTGTCACACATCCGCCAGATGGATGCCGGCTTCAATGAGGAGCGTTTCTGTGACCAGGTGATGGATATTTTCTTCAAGATCCAGGGTGCCTGGATGAATCGCGACCTCACTCCGGTCAATGCTCTGTTGAACGATGAGATGCGTCGGGTTTTCCAGGGGGATCTTGACCGTCTGATCCGCGACAAGCAGGTGAACAGGCTGGAGAACATCGCCGTGCGTAACGTGGAGATTTGTGAGGCCTGGCAGGAGCAGGGACAGGATTACATCACTACCCAGATTTATGCCAACCTGCTTGATTACACAACCGACGACACAACCGGAGCAGTTGTCTCCGGCAGCAAGACAGAGCCGGTCAAGTTCGAGGAGTACTGGACATTCACCAGAAGCATCGGCGGCGGCAGCTGGCGGCTGAGCGGCATCGATCAGAAGTAGCTGTCAGATTTTGAGATATCTTCAGAGAGAGCGGGCAACCGCTCTCTTTTTATTTTCAACATCCCGCTTCTACTGTATTTAGGCAGTTTTCCTTTGAAATCTGTTCCGCAAAGGTGATATAAGGAACATCTTTTCTCATTTGTTTCTCAAGGTTTATCAATAGTCACAGTGGTTTAGGTGGAGAACAGAAATCATGCGAAAGTTCCGTATTTTGCTGAAAAAGTGGACCACACCGATCACCATCATGCTTATCCCACACTCCCGCTCCAACTCTTTCCGCTTCAAAATGCCCTTTCTTGTGCTGGCCAGCCTGGGCGGTTTTGCCGGTGTCTGTGGCATCTTCACTGCATCCATGTCCTATCGCCTGGTGGACTACTACCAGACGAAGCGGCGGCTCGAATATATTTCCGGGCAGTTTCAGGAGATGCGCGCCACCATGACGGCACTCAAGGAGTCGGAGTCCCAGTTCAAGAAACTGTTTTCCTTCAACTCCAAAAAACAGCTCTTTGCTGAATTGGGGAGTGAAAATGATGGTTCCATTAATGTGGAAGAACTGAAGAAGCAGATCAACAGTTCAATGGAGTCGGTCAACGAGATCAGGGCTTATCTGGCCAAACAGAAGGATGCCTATCTGGTCACCCCCCGTGGCTGGCCAGTGGATGGCCGCCTGACCTCAGGCTTCGGTATGCGGGAGCATCCGAAATATCACACGGAAAAATTTCATACCGGCATCGACCTGTCGGTGCCGATAGGCACGCCGGTCCATGCCACCGCCGAGGGCATTGTCAGCTTTGCCAGCTGGAGTCCGGGGGGAATGGCAATATCGTCGTGGTCGAGCATGGCAGCGGTTTCAGTACGGTCTACGCGCACAATTCCAAAAATCTGGTCAAGGCAGGGCAGACTGTCAAGCGGGGTGATGTGATTGCCAATGCAGGCTCAACAGGGGTCGCCGCCGGCAGCCATGTCCATTACGAGGTCTGGAAAAACGGACAGTATGT
>VEOV01000287.1 GCA_012026855.1 Geobacter sp. | reverse complement strand
CCCGACACTCGCAGAAAGCAAGCTCTGGCAGGAAGTTCTACGCATGAGGCAGTTCGCTCAATACAAATTCCTTCGTCAAAAACCTATTGGTGGCTTTATCGTCGATTTTTATTGCTCAGAGTTGCGACTTGTAATTGAGATAGACGGTGACTGTCATGCGGACCAAGTTGAATACGATGAAGAACGCACCAGGTTTCTCAATGCGCTTGGCTTGCAGGTCATCAGATACACCAACGACGAAGTGCTGCATAACATCGAAGGTGTTTATGACGATTTGTTGCGGCAGCTTCCTGTAGAAACTGCCGCGGTGTCAATGAGGAGGTAGCTCGATGAACACATCGGATATGCTGATCTATCAGGCTCCGGACGGGACGATCAAAATCGACGTGCGCCTGGAAGACGAAACGGTCTGGCTGACTCAGGACCATATGTCGCACCTGTTCGGTAAGGCCAAATCCACAATCAATGAACATATCAAGAACATCTTTGCCGAAGGTGAGCTGGTTGAGGAGTCATCCGTTAAGAAATTCGGAATTTCCGAATTTCAGCAAAAAGCGCCAAATTACTACAGCTTGGATGTGGTCATCTCCGTCGGCTACCGGGTCAAGTCGCAGCAAGGGGTGCGTTTCCGCATCTGGGCAACCCAGCGCCTCAAGGAATATATCGTCAAAGGTTTTGCCCTGAACGATGAGCGCTTCAAAAGCGGCAGTTCCATGAATTATTTCTCCGAATTGCAGGAACGCATCCGTGAAATCCGGATTTCCGAGCGGTTCTTCTACCAGAAGATCAAGGATATCTATACCACCAGCATTGATTACGACCCCAGCGACGAAAAGACCATCGAGTTCTTCAAAGTGGTGCAGAACAAGCTGCTCTGGGCCATCAGTCAACAGACGGCGGCAGAACTGGTCTATCGCCGGGCAGATTCTGCACTGCCGCTCATGGGGATGCAGTCGCTTGACAAGAAGAGTGAACAGGCGCTACGCAAGAGCGATGTGAGCATTGCCAAGAATTATCTGGCAGAAGACGAGATGAAACTGCTGGGGCTGTTGGTGGAGCAGTATCTGGCCTTTGCCGAGACCATGGCGCAGCAGCGGACGCCAATGTATATGCAGGACTGGATTGCCCGGCTTGATGCCATTATCCAGCTCAATGGCCGCGAGTTGCTCACCCATGCCGGAAAGATCAGCCATCAGATGGCCATGGACAAGGCGACGCAGGAGTACGACAAGTACCGCGAAACGCAACGGCACATTCAATATGAAGAAAGCCTGAAGGAGCTTGAGCAGGATCTCCGGCAGCTGCAGGTTCCGGATGTCGGGAAGAAATGACAAAAGCAAGAACCAGCTTAACAGGATAGCGATAGAACAGATGAAAGTGCTGATTGCGAGCAGATCACTAAAAGCGTTGCAGCAGTCTGACAATGCGACGAAAGGTGTTAAATGAGCGATATAAAAATCTTCCGCCTTACCGGCGACTCGGTAACAGAACTAGAAGGCCGTTCCGCTGAGATCGAAAAATCACTCCAGAATCTTATTGAAAAGCATCTGGAGACTTTCCTCGGAGTCCGCTTCCTGGCGACGGAATACTCCACCGGCAAAACCCATGGCGGCCGGATCGACACCCTCGGCATCGACGAGAACGGCTGTCCGGTAATAATTGAGTACAAACGGGCGATGAACGAGAACGTCATCAACCAGGGACTCTTTTATCTGGATTGGCTGATGGACCATAAGGCTGAGTTCAAGCTGATGACTCTGGAAACATTCGGAAAAGAAACCGCTGATGCAATTGAGTGGGCCAGCCCGCGTCTGCTCTGCATTGCCGGAGATTTTACCAAATACGATAGCCACGCCGTCCAGCAGATGAATCGCAACATTGAACTGATTCGCTACCGGCATTATGGTAAAGATCTGCTTCTTTTTGATCTGGTTAATGCCACCACCGCACAAATTACCGTGGAGCGCGTTGAGAAGAGGGCGGGGAAGGGGGCTGCCAAATACAAAACAGTTTCTGAATTTTATGAGCAGGCAGATACAGAGCTGAAAGACCACTATGAAGCACTCAAGGCCTTTATGCTTGCCCTCGGCGACGACGTGCAACTTACACCGACGCAATATTACTTCGCCTTTAAGCGGATTAAAAATTTTGCTTGTGTGGAGATTCACCCCCAAACTCGCAATCTGCTTGTGTTTGTCAAAGTAAACCCGGACACCGTCGCTCTTGAGAAGGAAAAAGGATTTTTGCGCGATATGCGCAAGATTGGCCATTTCGGCACCGGCGACCTGGAGATTACCATCAGGTCAGCTGAAGATGCTGAGCGGGCTAAGCCATATATTATGAAGAGCTACGAGGCCAGCTGAAGTGAACCAATTCCTGTTTGCCCTGATACCAGCAGTTGCCATCCTGTTAATAATGTCCTCAGTAATTATTCCTGCAGTTTGGCTTAATAAGTTGAAACGTCGCAACAAGAGGTCTCCACTGACATCGGATTTGTTCCGTAGCCCTGGTGAATCCTTGCGGGCTCAAATCGATGATCTTAGTCTTGATATCAGCATGGTTATGCTTGTTGTTACTACAATCCCTTTGAGCTTGTACGCGGTTTGGCTCACTCAGATTCATTTTTCAATAGTCAATAATCCCGCTTTGATAGCTGGATTTTATGTTCTTGTCGCTGCTGGCATCGTAGTGTTTCAGGGGGTGAAGCTGTATAAATTGATGAGCCGTCGCAATGATCTGCGCCTTGGTTTGGATTGCGAGCAAGCTGTTGGCCAGGAGCTAAATCAGCTCATGCTAGATGGCTGCCGTGTTTACCACGATTTTCAGGCTGACGGCTTTAACATCGATCATATCGTCATTGCTGCTACTGGTGTTTTTGCCATCGAAACAAAGGGGAGGGCGAAGCCGGATCGAGGAAGAGGGCAGGAAGATGTGAGAGTTGTTTATGACGGGCAGTCGTTGCAATTTCCAACATGGAAAGAGACGAAGCCGATCGAACAGGCAAAGCGGCAGGCGGATTGGTTATCAAGCTGGCTATCAAAGGCAACAGGGGACAGCGTGGTTGTAAAGCCTGCATTAGCTCTGCCAGGGTGGTTTGTCGATCGTCAGGCAAAGGACATGATTGTTTTTAATGGCAAAAATCCCCGCTTCCTTGCGACGTTTAACACGGAGACTCCTCTTGCTGCGGCCATGATCGAAAGAGCAGTTTTTCAAGTCGAACAAAAATGCAAAGACATTGAACCGCAAGCGTATAAAAAATAGTAAAGGGCGCAACCGGCAAACAGGGGGACAAACGGGTGACGTTGAACGCAAGCACCGGCTCGGGTAGGGCAGAATCTGGATTCAGGGACCAGCATGTCTGATTTCTCTACTTCCAAAACATCTCCCATCGCCGCCAGACCTCCCGTCTCAGCCATTTTTGCAGGAGCCATATCATGAGTGAGCAGCTGCTCCGCTATTCCCTGATTCTTCCTCTTCCCAGGGAACAGGTCTTTGCTTTTTTTGCCGATGCCGTCAATCTTGAACTGATCACGCCGCCGGAACTCAACTTCCGGATCATCACCCCACAGCCCATTGCCATGGGTGCCGGCACGCTGATAGACTACCGTTTGCAGCTGTTCGGCATCCCTTTTGGCTGGCGAACGGCGATTACCGCCTGGTCACCGCCCGATTCCTTTGTGGATGAGCAACTGCAGGGTCCCTATCGGCAATGGATCCATCGTCATACCTTCCGGGAAATGCCGGACGGCAGCACGCTCATCGATGACGAGGTCCGTTACCGGTTGCCGTTCGCTCCTCTGGGGGAGATGGCGCATCCTCTTGTGCGCCGGCAGCTGGAGCGGATCTTTACGTACCGGCAGCAGAAGGTCACAGAGCTGCTGACAGTTGTCTGACCAGAGGCAGGTAACGGAAAATTTGTCTGGCTGTATTGGCTAACAGTGGCGAAGTTGTTATGATGAAGCCGGAAACAAGAACCTCAAGATTTCGGGACCTGAAATGAGCTCTCCTGCTGCACAAAAACTGATAAAAAGCCTGGAGCTGACCCGCCACCCGGAAGGTGGCTGGTTTAGGGAGACCTACCGGTCAAGCGGGGTCATTCCCGGCCCGTCCTTGCCATCTGGCTTTTCAGGGAATCGTGCCTACTCGACAGCCATCTATTTCCTGCTGGAGAAGGCGGATGTTTCAGCACTGCATCGCATTATGTCCGACGAGATGTGGCATTTCTATGCAGGTGCCGCTCTGACAGTGCAGATGATCACTTCAGAAGGGAAGCACCAGTCGTTCACTCTCGGGGCTGATATCGCTGCTGGCGAACTGTTTCAAGCGGTAGTGCCTGCCGGTAGCTGGTTCGGAGCGGAGGTCACCGGCGCCGGCGACTACTCACTGGTGGGTTGTACCGTTGCTCCTGGTTTCGACTTCCATGATTTCGAGATGGGGGATCGCGAGCAGTTGCTTGCGGAATTTCCTGATCATACTGCCATCATCAAACGATTGACGCGGATGCTCCCGTGACAGACCCCATTCTTGACCAGAAGAAGATCGGGTCGTTCAAAGGGAGGGCCCTGATCATGCATATCATCGCTTCAACCAAGGGACCATGACATCATCAAACAGAAATACCGTGATCTTCTCACACGGCAAGGAGTCGGGCCCCTGGGGGCTCAAGATCACCCGACTGGCGCCGGTGGCCGAAGAGCTTGGCTTCCAGGTGCAGAGCATCGACTACCGTGGGGTGGACGATCCCGCGCAGCGGGTCCGGATGCTGCTGGCGCACTGTCCGCAGGAGGGGATGACCGTGCTGGTCGGCTCCAGCATGGGGGGCGCGGTGTCGCTGGCGGCTGCGGCAGCGATCCGGCCGGCCGGCCTCTTTCTGCTGGCCCCGGCCATCGGCATCCCGGGCTACCCCGATCTGCCCCCCTTGACCCATTTTCCGCCGACGGTGATCGTCCACGGCTGGGACGACGCCATCGTGCCGCCAGGGCCGGTGATCGACTACGCCCGCCGGCACCGCCTGGAGCTGGCAATGGTGCTGGACAGCCATACCCTGGAAAACAGCCTTGACTTCCTGGCCGACCGGTTCCGCAGCTCTTTGGCCCGGCTTAACTTCTAAACCTGGAGGAACAGATGCCCGACCCATTGAACCGACTCAAAAGCAGGCTGCAGGAGCAGGGCGTCGACCCGGCGCTGATGGACGAACTGGCGGCGGACTACGGCGAACTGAGGCACCAGGTCGACCGGTTGGAATTGCTGCTGATTACTATTGTCAGGGCCGGCTGGCCGTGGGACGGGGAGGGGGAGCCAAACGCGATCCATGGTGCGGTCAAGGACGGCTACACTGCGGCGATGCTGGAGGCGAAGGAGCTGCTCGGACTTGGTCTGAACACCATGATCAACCGGACCGAGCCGAAGACCTGAATGGGGCTGAACCCGCCCAGTCCCGGCTTGTTGCCAAGCTGCCGGTTGGGTTAGAATAGTGGTTGCCATGACCAACGACGACCAACCAGTCTGCGCACTCTGCGGCCAGCCGATCACCGTTGAGGAGCGCGACTACTGCCTGGCGCAGACCAGACGCTTCAACGGCCTGATCTTCTGTGAGGAGCACCAGCGGCGCTTCAACGCCTGCCCAGCGGTCCGCTGGCAGCCGGGCGGGCGCGGCGGACAGCGTTAAGCTGCAGTTGCCGATGGAGGAGTGATGGAAGCCGATCGAATCAAATGGAACAACCGCTTCGCCTCAGAGGATTCGTTCCTTGGCCGGCAGCCATCGCCGTTCCTGGCCCGCGAGATCGACGCCATCAAGCGTCTGTTGAGCGGCCGGCAGGCGCTGGACATCGCCTGCGGCGAGGGGCGCAACTCTGTCTTCCTGGCCAGTCACGGCTTCGCGGTAACCGGCATTGATCTCGCCGAAGCGGGGCTGGTCAAGGCTGCCGATAGGGCCGCGGCGGCAGGGGTGACGGTGACTCTCCTCCACGAAGACCTGGACAACTACCGGTTCAGCGGTCGCTTCGACCTGATCATCAACTTCAATTTCCTCCAGCGCCGCCTCATCCCCGAGGCCATGGCGGTACTCGCCCCCGGCGGACTCTTCCTCTTCGACACTCTGCTCGCCCCGGCTCTGCCGCCGCCCGGTCAGACCGATTTCTACCTCCAGCCCGGCGAGCTGCGCCGGCTCTTTGCCCCCTTTGCCGGGGAGATTCTCTGCTATGAGGAGCCGGTTGCCGGGGAGATGCCGACGGCCAGGCTGATGTTTCGCAAGGAGGGTGGCACGGTTGACGGCTGAGGATCGTCAGATAAATTCAGGTTGCAGCTCGTTTTGGGAGGGGAAATGGCCTACGACAAAATACTGGAAAAGCGGATCGAAACGTTGATCGCGGCTTGGCCAGATCTGGAGAAGAAAAAGATGTTCGGCGGGGTCTGCTATCTGCTGGGGGGGAATATCGCCTTCGGCATCTGGCAGGAGCTGCTGATCGTCCGGACGACGCCGGAGCAGGCCGGACGGCTGCTGCAGCGGGAGCATACCCGGCCATTCGACATTACCGGCAGGCCGATGAAGGGGTGGTTGATGGTGGATCCTCCGGCCATGGCTACCGCGGCGGCGCTGGAGGAGTGGCTGGCGACCGGCCGTGACTTTGCCCGCACTCTGCCGGCAAAGTAGGAAACAGCAGCCAGGGCAATTTTCGGGACCCCCTTCATGCATTTAGCTCTGCATGGCCGCCTGGAGCACTTATGGCTCGACCGTAATTTCCACCTGGTGCGAGCCACCCCTGAAAAATACTTACCTGATGCTACTCCCCGATAATTTTGACCAGCACCCGCTTCCTCCGTTTGCCGTCAAATTCTCCGTAGAAAATCTGCTCCCAGGGGCCGAGGTCGAGTTGGCCGGCAGTTACGGCGACCACTACTTCGCGCCCCATGATGGTCCGCTTCAGGTGGGCGTCGCCATTGTCTTCGTAGCCGTTGTGTTTGTAATGGGAATGGGGCTTCTCCGGCGCCAGCCGTTCCAGCCAGGCTTCAAAATCCTGGTGGAGGCCTGATTCATCATCGTTGATAAAGACGCTGGCAGTGATATGCATGGCATTGCAGAGCAGCAGCCCCTCGCGGATGCCGCTCTCCTGCAGGCAGCCGTCCACGGTGGGGGTGATGTTGTGAAACTCGCGTCTCTGCCTGGTTTCGAACCACAACTCTTTACGGAATGATTTCACGGGATTTCCTTTCAATTGGGCATGGTTTTTTGTGTGGATCAGTGCAGACTGTCAGTTCTAGTCGCTGTATTTTAAGAGAATGTAGCTGAATGTAAATATGATAGTGATGGACCTGATGGGGGCAGCCGGATGGGGCTGGCTTGGCAGAGCTTGTTTGCTTTATAATTTATGGAATAAATGATATTTTGTATTATTGCTGTCAATTAACAAGCTCAAATGGAGAGGGCAATGAGTCGCGCAATTGAGCCGATATCTCCGGCAATAAAGAATTTGCTGGGTGAGACCAGTGTCCTTGATGCCATGAGCGACGCCATCAGCATCCAGGATATAAACCTCAGGATTATCTACCAGAATCCAGCCCACAAGCAGCTGGCCGGCGATCATGCCGGCGAGTTCTGCTACGCTGCCTACCAGAACAAGGATGAAACCTGTGAAGGCTGTCACCTGATCCGGTCTTACACCGACGGCCTCTCTTATACCCGTGAAACGACAAAACTGACCGACAAGGGCTTGCGCTATGTGGAGATCTCCTCTTCTCCCCTGAGGGATGCCGATGGTCAAATCGTCGGCGGCATCGAGTCAATCAGGGATATAACTGAGCGGCGGGAACTGGAAGAAAAGTCCCGTTTACAGCAGGCTGCCCTGGAGGCCTGCAATGACGGGATCGCCATCTATCATGACACCGGCAATTATTTCAGTTATGTGAACCAGGCACTGGTGAAACTCTTTGGCTATGACTCCACCGGGGAGCTGCTGAACAAATCGTGGCAAATCCTCTATTCTCCGGAGGAATCAGCCCGCCTGGAACATGATGCCAGGATCCTGGTCGATCGCAAGGGGAAGTGGCGCGGCGAGGCTGTCGGCAAACGCAAGGACGGGAGCACTTTCCCGCTGGAAATCTCGGCCTCCAGGATCAATGACCATAATACCGTTGTCATCTATGCGGATATATCCGAGCGCAGGCAGCAGCTTGAAGAGCTCAACTATGCCAATGAGTGCTTATCCCAGACACTTAATGGCTCCCAGCATGTCCTCTATCGCCTTAATGTAACTAAAGGCTGCTACGACTATTTAAGCCCGTTCTTTGAGCATATTACCGGTCACCGGGTAGCAGAATTCAAGGAAAAGAGTTTGGCACAGGTCGGTGCATACTTCCACCCTGATGATCGCAGTCGTGTATTTGCCGCCATTGAAGAGGCGTCCAGCAGGCGGACCGGCAGCTCATTTAATCTGGATCTGGATTACCGCTTTAAAAAAGCCAACGGCGGCTATTGCTGGCTCCACGATTCCACCACTGCTTGTTTTGATGAGAGTGGCAATCTGGAGTTCTTTTTCGGTTCCGCCATCGATATCACCCAACGCAAAGAGGCCGAAGAACTGCTGGCAAAAAACGAAGAGCGTCTGCAGGCAATCTTCGACACCATGCAAGCAGGGATTATCCTGGTGAACCCCTACGGTGTCGTTACCTTTGCCAATCAGCGCATGGCTGACATGTTCGCTTGTACTCTGGACGAGTTGATCGGCTCCAGCTATCCGGAGCATGTCCATCCGGACCAGAGAGATCTGGGTGACGAGCGGATGAGAGCCCTGATAGCCGGCGAAATTGACCATGTCTACAGCGAGCGTCATTACTCCTGCAAGGATGGCCGGGATTTCTGGGGGCACCTGAGTGGCCGCCGCCTGGAAGATGTCGACGGCAATCTGCTTTTGCTGGTAGGTGTGATTGCCGACATTTCAGAGCTCAAGCAGATCCAGAGTGCCCTGCAATTGAGCGAAACAAGATACCGCCGCTTTCCCTCCAAGACCTCTGATTTCCTCACCATCTGCCAACGCAGGGAATCCGAACCTTTCCGTGCCGTCTGGCTGGGTGGCTCCATGGAAGCGATTACCGGTTTTTCCAAGGAGCAGATCCTGGAGTGGGGCTGCTGGCTTACGATAGTCCATCCAGATGACGTGCAACGGGTAAGCAGGCAGCTCCATGAACAAAAGCCGGGCAATGTCAGTATTGATGATTTCCGCATCATCCGGAAAGACGGGGAAATCCGCTGGATTCACGAAATTGCCAGATGTGAGGAAGGCAGTGCGCCGGGAGAGATCGTTCGTTACGGCTCGGCACAGGATGTTACCAAAAGGAAGGAAGTGGAAGCTGAGATCCATGATCTTAACGAACACCTGGAGCAACTGGTAGTTGAGCGCACCATCGCTTTGGAACGCAGCAATGAGGAGTTGGCCACATTCTGTTATGCCGTATCACATGAACTGAGAGCCCCGATTGCCCGCCTCCAGGGGTTTAGCGGCCTGCTTGGTGAAGCCTGCAGGGACTCTGCTGAAGCGTCATTCATGGCGTCCAGAATTGCAGACGCAAGCAGGCTGTTGCAGTCAGTTGTAGATGCGATTCTGCAACTGAGCCGGCTCTCCAATGTGGAGCTCTCCATGCAGCGGATTGACTTGAGTGAGCTGGTAACCGGCAAACTTAAGCAGCATTGTGCTGAAAGTCCTGAACGGGCCATCGCATTTGATGTCATGCCGGGGGTGATGGTCGTAGCAGACCCGAAAATGATGGATGTCTGCCTGACGAACCTCATTGGCAACGCCTTCAAGTACACAGGGAAAGCTGCTGAGACCCGTATCGAATTCGGCATGGTCAATGAGGGGGGTGACGAGGTTTACTTTGTGCGCGATAACGGCGCAGGTTTTGATATGGCCTATTCTGATAAGCTGTTCACGCCGTTTCAGCGACTGCACATGCAGGACGAATTCCCCGGGATTGGCATAGGGTTGGCCACAGTGAAGAAAGTTATTGAACTCCATGGCGGCGATATCTGGGCAAAATCCAGTGTCGGGCAAGGGGCTACTTTTTACTTCACCCTGAGGGGCAAGCAGTGATGCCGGTCATTGTCATGACCTCATCAAATGACCCCAGTGACAGGGCTGTCTGCCTGGACCTCGGGGCCAGCGCTTTTTTAGGCAAGCCGCTGAAGGAAGCCGATCTCCGCAGAGTGTTCAACCTGTAGCTGCTCTTCCAGAAGAAAACAAAAAAGCCCTGAGAGATCAGGGCTTTTTCTATTGCTGCGGCTTGCTGCTGATTGTCACTTGGTACCAGAGGCCGGACTCGAACCGGCACGAGGTTGCCCCCGGTGGATTTTGAGTCCACTGCGTCTACCATTCCGCCACTCTGGCAATGGTTGCGGAGTATAAGCAATAGTTGTTGCTTCGTCAAGTGCGAACCGCTGACAATCTTGCAGGATGCTCTGGCGCTGCCGTCTTGCCACTGGATTTTTTTTTCGGCTTCATGGTAGAGTTAAGCCAGCTTTTTATTCCGCAGTAAGGGGAACCAATAATGTACAGACTGAAAATACTCTCTTCTTTTGCGGCAGCGCATAATCTCAACAATTACCAGGGGGAGTGCGAGAACCTGCACGGCCACAACTGGCGGGTCGAGGTTACGGTCGGGGCAAGTGAGCTTGACAAGGCCGGCCTGGGCATTGATTTCAAGATTCTCAAGGCCAGAACCAAGGAACTCCTGGGGAACCTCGATCATAAATATCTCAACGAACTGACGTTCTTTAGCGGCCAATCCCCGTCTTCGGAGAATATCTCCCGCTTCCTTTACCACGAACTCGCCAAACAGCTCAACGATGGCAATATCAAACTGGAGATGGTGACTGTCTGGGAATCTGACGTTGCCTGCGCTTCCTACTATGAAGAGTGACACTGCTGATCTGATAGAGGTATTCTCCTCCATCCAGGGGGAGGGGGACCTCATCGGCCGGCGCCAGGTCTTCATCCGTTTTCGCGGCTGCAATCTGGACTGCGATTACTGTGATACCAATGCCGTTGATTTCGATCACTGCCGCTTTGAGCTGACCCCGGGGCGCCAGGATTTTCAGCAGATGGCCAACCCGGTCTCCATGCCCAAGGTGATTGAGCTGCTGGAGCGGTGGCAGCGGGGCTGGCCCGGTGTGCATCATTCCATCTCCCTGACCGGCGGAGAGCCGCTCCTGCAGGTGGATGCCATTCACACCTGGCTGCCGGAGCTGAAGGGAATCCTCCCCGTGCATCTGGAGACCAACGGTGTGCTGCACATCGCCCTGTTCAAGATTGTCAACGATCTGGACTACATCAGCATGGATATCAAGCTGCCGTCGTCGTCGGGCGAGAGCGGTCTCTGGGACCACCACCATGCCTTTCTGGAAACCGCGGCGGCAACCGAAGTTTCGGTGAAAACTGTGGTCAACTGTGCCACCGAGGAGTGGGAAATCGAGCGGGCCGCCAGGATGATTGCTACTGTCAATGACAACATCCCGTTGATCATCCAACCTGAAACCTCGCCGGATGACACCATCAAACTTTCCCAGCTCAGGCTGATAGAATTCCAGGACCTTGCGTCAGGAATCCTTGCCGATGTGCGGATTATTCCCCAAACCCACAGATTCATCGGTCTTTTGTAGTTTTCCTGCATATTTAGCTTTACAATGAACCCGCCTCGGGCTATATTTCATCGCTTGCGTAGCGAAATCCATCATTACAGGACTGTCCTGTATCTTTCATAAGAATCCATGTCCATCGATAAAATTCGCAATTTCTCTATTATAGCCCATATTGCCCACGGCAAATCAACCCTTGCCGACCGCCTGCTTGAGTATACCGGCGCCCTGTCAGACCGGGAAAAGCAGGACCAGTTCCTGGACAAGATGGACCTTGAGCGGGAGCGGGGCATCACCATCAAGGCCCAGACCGTCCGCCTCAACTACACTGCCGACGATGGCACCGCCTACATTCTCAACCTGATCGACACCCCGGGCCATGTTGACTTTACCTACGAGGTTTCCCGCTCCCTGGCCGCCTGTGAAGGAGGCCTGCTGGTGGTGGACGCTTCCCAGGGGGTTGAGGCCCAGACCCTGGCCAATGTCTATCTGGCCCTGGACAACAACCTTGAAGTGTTCCCGGTGCTCAACAAGATCGACCTGCCGGCCGCCGAGCCCGAGCGGGTCATTCAGGAGCTCGAGGACATCATTGGCATCGATGCCCATGCTGCCGTCCTGGCCAGCGCCAAGCAGGGCATCGGCATCCATGAGATTCTTGAAGAAATCGTCAAGAAGATTCCGGCCCCCAAGGGGGATCCGGCCGCGCCGCTGAAAGCGCTCCTCTTTGATTCCTGGTACGACCAGTATCAGGGGGTCATCATCCTGGTCAGAATCTTTGACGGCGTATTGAGCAAAGGCGACAAGCTGCTGTTGATGGCGACCAAAGGGAGTTATGAGGTGCTTAAGGTCGGCGTTTTTGCGCCGGTCATGAAAGAGGTGCAATCTCTTACCGCTGGTGAAGTCGGTTTTGTTATTGCCGGCATCCGGGATGTTGCCGATGCCAAGGTCGGCGATACCGTGACCCATGTCCTGTCCCAATCCAAAAAGCCCTGTGCAGAGGCGTTTACCGGTTTTAAAGAGGTCAAGCCCATGGTCTTTTCCGGGCTTTATCCCATCGATACTTCCCAGTACGAGCAGCTGCGCGATGCTCTGGCAAAACTCAAGCTGAACGACTCCTCCTTTTCCTTCGAGCCGGAAACATCCATAGCACTCGGTTTCGGCTTCAGGTGCGGTTTTCTCGGTCTGCTCCATATGGAGATTATTCAGGAGCGGCTGGAGCGTGAGTTCAATCTTGATCTGATTACTACTGCCCCGACGGTTGTTTACCGGATTCACCGCACCGACGGCACAATGATGCAGATCGAGTCTGCTGCCAAGTTGCCGGAACTTTCCCATATCGACTATATTGAAGAGCCGTTTATCCTTGCCCATATCCATGTGCCCAACGATTACGTCGGTGCGGTGCTGGCCCTGTGCGAAGAGAAGCGTGGCGTGCAGCGGGAGATAAAATATCTGACCACAACCCGCGTCATGATAATTTACGAGCTGCCACTCAATGAAATCGTGCTCGATTTCTATGACCGCCTCAAATCGATTTCCAAGGGGTATGCCTCCCTTGACTACGAACATCTGGACTATCGCAAGAGCGACCTGATCAAGCTGAATATTCTGATCAACGACGAAACGGTTGATGCCCTCTCGCTGATTATCCATCGTGACAAGGCTTACTACCGTGGCCGTGACCTGGTCAAAAAGATGAAAGAGCTGATTCCGCGGCAGATGTTCGAGGTGGCCATTCAGGCAGCCATCGGCAACAAGATTGTTTCCCGCGAAACCGTCAAGGCGCTGCGCAAGGATGTTCTGGCCAAATGCTATGGCGGTGACATTTCCCGGAAGCGGAAGCTCCTCGAAAAGCAGAAAGAGGGGAAGAAGCGGATGAAGAATGTCGGCAATATTGAGCTGCCGCAGGAAGCGTTTTTGGCCATCCTCAAAGTTGAAGACTGATAGACGATGCCGTCTTCACGCCATCTTTGACCGGTCTTCAGGCGCATCCGCCTCGACGTAGCGCTGCTACGCCTGCGTTGGTGCTTCTTCAGCTCGGCCAAACCTGACGCAAATACGGCATCGTTTCAGAAACACAAGACCATTTTACAGAGGAATTTGAAATGGAAGAGATAAAACAAGAGACTGTTCCCGCCGCCCAACCGGCGAAAAAGCACATAGTCCGCGAGTACGCCGAGTCGATCATTGTGGCCGTTATTCTGGCGCTGATTATCCGTACCTTCCTGATCCAGGCGTTCAAGATCCCTTCCGGTTCCATGGAGGATACGCTGCTGATCGGCGATCACCTGCTGGTCACCAAGTTTCTCTACGGCACCAAGATCCCCTTTACCGATACCAAGATCCTCAAGATCCGCGACCCCCAAAGGGGTGATGTGGTGGTCTTCGAGTATCCGGAAGATCCCAGCAAGGACTTCATCAAGCGGGTAGTCGGTCTGCCGGGTGATGTGGTGGAAGGCAAGGACAAGAAGGTGTTTGTCAATGGCAAGCCTTTCGAAAACCCCCACGAAATCCACAAGGAGAAGGACCTGATCCCGAAAGCCCAGAATCCCCGCGATTCCTTCGGCCCGGTAACTGTGCCGCCGGATTCCTATTTTGTCATGGGTGACAACCGGGACCGCAACAACGACAGCCGTTTCTGGGGTTTTGTCAAGAGCTCCAAGATCAAGGGGAAGGCGCTGATCAAGTACTGGTCATGGGACAATGACAAGTTCAGGGTGCGCTTCAGGAATATCGGCAAACTGATCGACTAGCAATGAATGTTTCTCTGCTGATCCGCCTCTGCGCCGTGGCGACACTGACGGTCTCTGCCCCTCTGTACGGGGCTGAAGCGAATATTGCTCTGCCCGCTGCCGAGCAGCAGATCCTGCTGAAAGAGACCCCGGTCAAGGTCGACAAGCCCCTGTTCGACTGCCTGCAGGCAATGCCGTCACAGAAGGTGCTTACTCTGGAAGAGCTGGATCAGAAGCGGCTCACCCGGCTGAAGGAGCTGGCAAAAGCCGTCGCTAGCCAGCACGCCGCCATGGTTGAGTTTGAAGGCTATGTGAAGTGGATGGGTAGCGCCCTGGCCGGTTATTCGAAATACGTGGAAGCCGGGTCATTTGCCGCCGGTTTTGCCAAGTATCTGCCGGTTCCCTATGCGGGTCAGGCCGGCCAGCTGTCAAAATTCATCGCCCACTTTGCCCTCTCTTTGAGCGAGACCTCTGCCAGCGTCAAGCAGTTCATTGCTTCGGCCAGCCAGTTCACCACCAGTGTGGACGGACTCGGGGCGTCAGCCAAAGGGAAGGAGTCCGAGATGGCGGCCCTGGTTTTCCTGGCCGACCAGAAGCTGACCAGGGAGATGCTCGATCTGCAGACCAGGCTGGAGACCACCTCGGGGCTTTCTGCATCGGCGCTCTCCTTTCTGCTCGGCCTGCAGCAGTATCTCGGCAGCACGGACGAGTACTGGCAGAAGACCAAATCACTGGTGAGCCGCAAGGATGCCGACAAGGCTGAAAAAGGGGCTCTTGCCGGGAGTATTGATGGCCTCAGGAGCCGGGCCGAAGAGTTTAACAAACGGCTTAAAGGCTACGACGAAAACGTCAGAACGATTATGCCTGTGATTGCTTCGCTGGTTACCTATGAAGAACTCAGGCAGGATATTGCAGCAAAATAATTTCACTTCGCATGCAAGCAGCACCTTGGTTGGCTACGTCGCAAGCTCCTTGCCACCTTGGTGTCATCCTGAATGCAAAGGGATATGAAAATAGAGAATGGAGAGTTAAATGAGCGTGAATTTTGAGGATTACGAAGAAGAGAACGGCGGAGAGAGTTTTGCCGAACTCTTCGCAGCAAGTCAGACAAACACCGGGAAGCTGAAGCCGGGGAGCCAGATTCAGGCAAGGGTACTGCATGTTTCCGGCGAATGGGTGTTCCTTGATATCGGTCAGAAGGGCGAAGGGGTACTGGACAAGCGTGAACTCACCGACCCGGAAGGGGAACTGATCGTCAAGCCTGGCGACACGATCACTGCCTGGTTTACCGGCGGCTCGAAAGGCGAGATGCGCTTCACCACCAAGATCGGCGGCGTCGGTGCTGCTGACCGCTCCCTGATCGAGGATGCCTGGAATGCCGGTATTCCGGTTGAAGGTAGTGTGGAGCGCGAGGTCAAGGGTGGTTTCGAGGTCAGGGTCGGCTCCCATCGCGGCTTTGCTCCCTACTCGCTCATGTCGCTGCGCCGTGTGCAGGACAGCTCTGTCTTCATCGGCAAGAAGCTCAAGTTCATGATCACCGATTACGCCGAGGGGGGGAGAAACCTGGTCCTGTCCCACCGGGCAATCCTGGAAGAAGAGGCGGCTCAGGAGCGGGAACTGCTCAAGGAGACCCTCAAGCCGGGCATGACGGTCAATGCCACGGTAACCTCCCTGCAGAAATTCGGCGCCTTCGTCCGTGCCGGTGCTATTGAAGGGCTGCTGCCCATATCCGAGATCGGCTGGACCAAGGTCAAGGATGTGGCCGATGTCCTCACGGTAGGCGATGAGATCTCCGTGGTAATCAAGAACATCGACTGGGATGCAAACCGGATCTCCTTCAGCCTGAAGGACACTCTGCCGGACCCCTGGCAAGCCACAGTGGAGAACCTCCCGGTCGGCTCCATCCATACCGGCAAGGTCTCCCGTCTCACCCAGTTCGGCGCTTTCGTCACCCTGTCCAATGGTGTTGACGGGCTGCTGCATATCTCCAAAATCGGCAAAGGGAAGCGGATCAACCACCCCCGCGAAGTCCTGAGCGAAGGTGAGACCGTTGAGGTGATTGTCGAGGCGATCGATCGCGACAGCCGCAAAATCTCCCTGGCCATTGCCGAGACGGTTCGCGCTGCCGCCGAGGCAGAGGCTGATCTCAACTCGTTCCGCCAGCAGTCCGAGCAGACAACCGCCACCATGG
>VEOV01000236.1 GCA_012026855.1 Geobacter sp. | reverse complement strand
AGATGTGTATATGAGTCAGCTTTCGCATTTGCCACTTGAGCGAAAACTGCTACTGTCACTGCGATCAGGATCGTTGTTTTCATCGTACTCATTTCTTCACCTAACGGGGAGGGAGAACAGCGGCGGTTCTAGGCCGCTGCTTCTGCCTGGTTGGTCGTTTTTTTCTCTTTAGAACATCCTGTGCCACCAACGCACTCGGAATTGCTCAAGGCATTGGGCTATTTCTTCAAAAATGTCATCAGGGCAATTTTCAGGTTTGTCAATCCAGTAGTCTGAAAGTGGAGTGTCAACCTCAAACCTAACCCCCTTGAATGTAAAAGCTGCAAAAGCCTCGTCATTCATCGGATTCTGTTTCGAGTCTATAATCTTTAGTTCCGGCAGAGTACGCAAGGCTCTCAACAATGCCCTGAAAGAAATCGCGTTGAGATTTATGCCAATTGCTTCCGCAGATTTTGATCGTAGTAGTTTCATAATTTCCTTACGACCAACGGTGTCGAGGCGCAGCGGCGAAGCGTTAGCGAAGCCCGTCTGCCGCCGAGTGGTTAGGTGTTTCTACGATGACTGTATTGCATTCACAACACTTGCCTGACAATGTTACCTTATCTCGCTGGTCAACAAGGGAAGCTTTACAGTTCGGGCATATTGCGCCACAGTCTGACGGTATTCTGCGAGCTGTGCGTACCCCCCAGAAAAACAATAAGAAATTTAAAGTTAGGATCAATCCGGCAAGGGCGAAAAAATTCGTTCGTGAAATGTAGCCCTTACTATTGCCGAAGACTGTTGCTAGGGCAGAAACTCCGAAAAACAATCCGAGTGCACCCATCGCAATGCCAGTACGCTTGAGTTTTCGGAGACTTTGATCCAAGGTCTCAGCAAGTTCACCAGAAGTCATATAATCATTTTCCTTCACATTCACCTAACTCATTATTGAGCAGTTAGAGTAATGTTTCTAATATTAGATGCAAGTTTATAATAATAGATGCAGGCATATAATATTAGATGCTTTGGAAGCATATAATATTATATGCATTTGCAGTTTTCCAGTTTTGGCAAGTCATGTTAAAGCATCCAATATTATATGCTTTCCCAAAACGCAAAAAGCCACACAACCGGTTCGTTCCGGCAGTGCGGCTTTCAATTATCCTCTCGCCTCCAGCATAAGCCATCATTGGCTCCATTACATAAAAGTGCCCTCACAATACTGTGGCGCTGAACGCCTGTCAAGGGGGAATGGACGGGGGGTTACAGGAGGGGGCAGCCACCATGCGACCGGCCGGCTGTGCCCTGTTGATCAACTCATTGAACGGCGTAACGCAGCTGCATCCAGAGGTGGTAGAACTGGCAGCCGACGCAGTATCCAAAGAAAGACTCCAGCAGGGCGCAGATGATCAGGATGCCGCCGAAGGTGGCGGCCGTGGCGTGCCAGCCAGTGGCAAACGCCAACGTGATGACCAGGGACATGAGGGCGCCGATTTTGGCTGCAAAGCGTTTCGGGCCGGCATTAACCGGCTTTTCCGCCAGCCCGGCCAGACGGCTCACCAGGGCAGCAAGCCGCGCCAACGGGCTGAGCGCGCCCTTCCCCAGGCTGCGCAAGCCGAAATCGACGGCCAGCACGAAGGGTAGCCATGGAGTACCGCTCCAGACGGCAATTGCCGTCAAGGAGACAACCTGAAAAGCAACCAGCCGGACGACCTGTTCGTCCAGCAGTTCGAAGGAGATGGGACAACTGTTGCGCATGACAATAGCCCTTGTGCATTCGATTAATTAAAACGACCGGCGCACGATACCACCAAGGCTGACCGGCCGTCAAAGGGAATAGTAGCAGTGTAGAACTCAGGATTCTTTTTTGAATCGGGGTGATAACTGCAGCAGGGTTACGGCCAGTTCGCCCAGCTCGTAAGCAACCTGCCTGTCCAGCTTTTTCAGCCAGCGGCGGGGGATCTCCTGTAGACCATAATAGGCACCGGCCAGACCGCCGGCAATGGCGCCGGTGGTATCGGCATCCCCCCCCTGGTTGACCGTGGTGACGACGCACTCCTCAAAGGAGCGGCTCCGGAAGAAATAGTGGCAGACCGTCTGCAGGGTATCAACCACATAGCCGGTGGCCAAGCCCGGATAAGGGTCGAAGCGGAAGGTGGGGAAAGCGGCTACCAGGCTGTCAGCCTCGCGGCGCAGGCGGTTTTTCGAAGCCCCCTGCATGGCCAGCTGCACCATGCGACCGTAGGTGGCACAGGCGGCATCGGACAGGGGGTTATTGTGGGTCAGGTGAGCCAGCTCCAGGCTGCACAGCTGCAGCAGGGGAGCGTCCCCCAGTGGCAGCAGCGCTACCGGCCCCATACGCATCAGGGCGCCATTGCCGGCATCCCACTCGTTGAGGGGTGTTGCCAGCGCCCCCTTGAGCATGAAGTTGCGGATGCCGCGGCGGCAGGTATCACCCACATCAATTGGTTTCGATTTGAGCCAACCGGCAAACTCCATGGCAATGGTCCTGAGATCCCACTCCCCTGCCGCTCTGATTCCCCGGGCCACACAGAGGGTCATCTCGGTGTCATCGGTAACCTGCCCGGGCCTCAGCCGCAGCCAGCCGCCGCCGACCATCTCATCCAGGCGGCCGTATTTTACCTGGATCTCCCCGGCAGTCATGAACTCCAGCGGCGCCCCCAGGGCATCTCCTACCGCGCCGCCGAGCAGCACGGCACGGCCACGGGACAGCAGGTCGTCCATGGGGAGTGCCGCCGTTACGGTCATCTCCGCCCCAGCTGTTCTGCCATGCAGCCGACGAGGAAATCGAACACCTGTTCCCTGGTCTCGATGAAGCGAGGCATGTTGAGGATCAGCAGCTCTTCCACCTGGTACAGCACATGCTGCTGGCTACTCCCCAGGGCATTCATGACGGCAGCGTACATCGGCAGGACTTCATAGAGATCGTCCCGGTTAAACGGGTGGCTGTCAGGCTTGCCGCTGAATTTCGGCCGGTGGCGGTTGACCGTATCCTTGGGATAGCGGTAGTAAAGATCCGATGCCTTGACCGTGAGGCTCATTTGCAGCCACAGCCGCTGCTCTTGCAGTAGCTGGCGCACCCCTTGGCCACCTTCATGTCCACGCCGTGCGCCTTGGCACAGGCCAGTGACTCACTGGTCACAAACCAGTCACCGTCAATCTGTACTCCTTTCAGCTCCTGAGATTTGAGCAGCATCAGGATTCGAGGCAGTGTTGTCGCCAGCTTTTCCGCTGCTACAGCGGCGGTAACATGCTCTACGCCATCGATAAAAAGTGCCATGGTGTTACCTCCTGCTTTATTTGACTAAGCAGGACGCTTCACCGATCATGCCACAACAATATTCCCTTTCTTTTCAGAGGGTTATCTTTAGCCAACAACACAATCTGCCTTTTTAATAACCACAACTGCCTGCCATTACCGCAAACAGAGCCGCAGAAGCAGCCGCAAAAAATGTGAATCAACGTGATTTTAATGAGTTACACCGGTGGCACGGTTCAGGCATTCAACAAATTGCATAATGCGACAGGCAATGGAGCCCGGCGGAGAGATCTGCCGGGCTTTTTTTCGTTAGCGGGCCAGCAGCCCGGAAAGGAGTTCACCATGGCAGAAGCATGTCTGACCCGGAAAAATATGCAAGGACACCCCTGTTTTGGCGGCAATCATCACAAGAACGGCCGGATGCACCTGGCGGTGGCCCCCCGTTGCAACATCAAGTGCGGCTACTGCACCCGCCGCCATGACTGCGCCAACGAATCAAGGCCCGGAGTAACCAGCCGCATTCTTACTCCCCTGGAAGCAGTTGCCAAGGTACGGGAAGTCATGGCCAGCGAAATCATGGGACCGATCATCAAGGTTATCGGCATTGCCGGTCCCGGCGATCCGCTGGCCAATGAAGAGACCTTTGAGACCTTCCGCCTGATCGGCGCCGAGTTTCCCCACCTGATCAAGTGCATGAGCACCAACGGCCTGCTCCTCCCTGAGAGGATCGACGAGCTGGAGGCGCTGGACCTGCACAGCCTGACAGTCACCGTCAATGCCCTTGACCCGGCTGTCGGCGCCAGAATCTACAGCCACATCAATTATCACGGCCAGCGCTGCAGCGGCGAGGAGGCAGCGGCCACCCTGATTGCCAACCAGCTGGAAGGGCTCAAAAGAGCCGCTGCTTTTGGTATGACCATCAAGGTCAATACCGTTTACATTCCGGGGGTCAACGAAACCCAGATTCCGCTCATCGCCGCCAAGGTCAAGGCGCTGGGCGCATTTGTGATGAATGTCATGCCGATCATCCCCCAGGCCGACTTTGCCAACATCACCCCACCCTCGCTGGAGGAGATCGCGGCGGTTCAGGCAGCCAATGAAAAAGTCATCGGCCAGTTCAAGCACTGCAAGCAGTGCCGCGCCGATGCTGTCGGCCTGATCGGCCAGGAGATGCAGTTTGCCAGGGCGGCCTGCAGCGGTGCCTGAAATGGAGATCGTAGCGCTGACCGGGGAGCATCTGCCGCACTTCTTCCGGCAGGCTGCCATGGAGAACAGATTTGCGCCCTGGCCAGCATGGGGAGTTACGGCTGACGCTGCTCCCTGGCGGGCAAAAAAACAGCCCGGCATTGCGGCCGGGCTGAGTTGCAACAACAGCTGTTTGTACTTGCTTATACGAGACCGTGGGCAACCATGGCGTCGGCCACCTTGACGAAACCGGCGATATTGGCGCCAAGGACGTAATTGCCGGGCGCGCCATACTCTTCCGAGGTTTCGTAGCAGAGTTTGTGGATATTCTGCATGATGTGCTCAAGCTTGACCTCGGTATCCTCGAATGTCCAGGAATCACGCTGGGCATTTTGCTGCATTTCCAGAGCCGAAGTGGCCACACCGCCGGCATTGGCTGCCTTGCCAGGACCATAGGCAATCTTTGCATCGAGGAATACTTTTACCCCTTCCGGAGTTGTCGGCATGTTGGCGCCTTCGCCTACTGCGAGGCAGCCGTTCTTCACCAGGGTCATGGCATCCTTGCCATTGATTTCATTCTGGGTTGCCGACGGCATGGCAACCTGGCAGGGGATATCCCAGATATTGCCGCTGGCAATGTACTTGGCATGCTTGTGGTAGGTCTGATAGTCCTGAATACGACGACGCTCAACCTCTTTCAGCTGTTTGATAAGTTCGACATCGAGTCCTTTTTCATCGACAATGACGCCGTTGGAATCGGAGCAGGCAATGCACTTGCCACCGAGTTGATGAATCTTCTCGATGGTGTAGATGGCAACGTTGCCGGAACCGGAAACGAGACAGGTCTTGCCGTCAAAGGAGTCCTTGCGGACTTTGAGGGCCTCATTGATGAAGAAGGTGGCACCGTAGCCGGTGGCGTCGGGCCGGACCAGGGAGCCGCCCCACTTGAGCCCCTTGCCGGTGAGAACGCCTGCTTCCCAGCGGTTGGTAATCCGCTTGTACTGGCCGAACATGTAGCCGATTTCACGGCCGCCAACGCCGATATCGCCCGCAGGCACGTCGGTATGCTCGCCGATGTGGCGATAGAGCTCGGTCATGAAGCTCTGGCAGAAGCGCATTACTTCGTCGTCTGATTTCCCTTTCGGATCGAAGTCGGAACCACCCTTGCCGCCGCCAATGGGCATGCCGGTGAGAGAGTTTTTGAAGATCTGCTCAAAACCGAGGAATTTGATAATGCCGAGGTAAACTGACGGGTGAAAACGGAGACCACCTTTGTAGGGGCCAAGAGAGCTGTTGAATTCAACGCGGAAACCGCGATTGATATGCACGTTCCCTTTGTCGTCCTGCCAGGGCACCCGGAAAATGATTTGACGCTCAGGCTCACAGATTCTTTCAATAATTTTACGCTCAAGATACTGAGGATTTTTAACAACAACCGGTCCCAGGGACTCCAGAACTTCCAGAACAGCTTGATGGAATTCTGTTTCGCCAGGGTTGCGCTTCAATACATCATTGTAAATGGTTTCCAGTTTTTCATCCAGTTTTGACATCGACTACCTCCATATGGATTTTTCCAAGCTGGTCATTAATTAATCACATGTTCAGCAAGGTGCCTCTTTTGTATGCAGTTTGCGTGCCCCAAACTAGCAGCCATCCACTTTCATGTTTTTTTGCTGTTTTTTTATACAGTTACGATTCGTCGGGATGCCCCCATATAAACAGCGACTACTTGAGGTGAGTACATATTGAGCACAAATAAGTACTCTACTTACAGTTCAACTTTCGTTGTGCTTATTTTATTTGCATGCTAAAACACAGGATGCTGCAACAAAAATCATTGCAATGATGTATTTCTCAATTTATTATCAATCTGGTCTTTTACGTAAGGGTAAACGAAATTCAGTAAAACTAAATAACTTGCCAGGTATTGACCGATGTCAATTGTAATCATCGACCAATAGGTTATCCTGACTAGTAAACGTTAACAAAGGATGTCGCCATGCAGATAGTTGCTTGCATCAAACAGGTACCTGATACCACCCAGGTACAGATCGACCCGGTCACCAACACCCTGGTGCGTGAAGGGATACCTTTCATCGTCAACCCCTACGATACCCATGCCCTGGAAGAATCGCTCCGCCTCAAAGATGCCAAGGGATGCCGGGTCACGGCCATCTCCATGGGCCCTCCCAATGCCGAAGCAACCCTGAGGAAAGCTCTCGCCCTGGGCGTTGATCGGGCGATACTCCTGTCAGACCGGGTTTTTGGGGGCGCCGACACCCTGGCCACCAGTAATGTTCTCACTGAAGCCATCCGCCGGCTCAATGAAGATGAAGAGGTAGGCATCATCTTCTGCGGCAAGCAGACCTTAGACGGCGATACCGCCCAGGTCGGCCCAGTCATTGCCACCCGGCTCGGCTGCACCCAGTTGTCCCTGGTGGACAAGATTCTCGACATCGACATTACCAACAAGCGGATCAAAGTCAGCCGCAAACTGGAAGGGCGCCACGAGATCGTCGAAGCACCCCTGCCGGTAATGATTACCGTGGTGCGGGAACTGAACCGCCCCCGCTACCCCACCGTGCCGATGCGCCTGCTGTCCCAGCAGCGCGAAGTGGAGACCTGGAACAACCAGGTGCTCAAGCTGGACGAGCAGAGCATCGGTTTGAAAGGCTCCCCCACCTGGGTCAGCAAGATCTTCTCTCCCCAGCGCGACAAGGGTGAGATGATCGGCGACGGGGTCAATGATCCGGTCGGCACAGCAAACCTGTTGATTGACAAATTACTGAGCAAAGACCTGCTCGCCATTTAAAGGATGTTTTCATGACCGAACCAAAGAAGCCGATCAAGAAACCACGCGGCCGGGCCGCACTCATCCCGAACAAATGCATTGCCTGCGGCGCCCGCTGCCAGAGCGTCTGCCCGGTAAACTGCGTCGAGATGACTGACGCCGGCGAACCGATAATCCTTTCCGAGAAGTGCATCGGCTGCCTCAAGTGCATCAAGATCTGCCCGGCCCAGGCCCTGGAGCTCTCCTACACTCCGGAAGAGCTGGCCATCCTGGAAGAACTGGCCCGCCAGCAGGGGGGGAGCGAACCGGAAGAAGAGATTGATGAGGAGGCCCAGGCCCTGGCAAAAAAGTTGGCCGTCTACAGCGGTGTCTGGGTCTTCATCGAGCAGACCGAAGGCGAACCGGCCAAAGTCTCCTGGGAGCTGCTGGGCAAGGGGCGGGAGCTGGCTGACACGCTGAAAGTACCGCTCTCGGCAGTAGTTGTCGGCGACCAGGTCGAAGGGCTCTGCAGCGAGGCGTTTGCCTATGGCGCCGAACAGGCCTACCTGGTGGATGCCCCGGTGTTCCGGCACTACCGGACCGAGAGCTACCTGCGGGTCATGGAAATGCTCATTGAAAAGTACAAGCCGGAAATCATCCTCATGGGGGCCACCGGTCTGGGGCGTGACCTGGCAGGCGCGGTAGCCACTTCGGTTGCCACCGGCCTGACCGCCGACTGCACCGGTCTGGGCATCGACGCCAAGCGCAACCTGATGCAGACCCGCCCTGCCTTTGGCGGCAACATCATGGCCACCATCATGTGCGACAAATTCCGCCCCCAGATGGCCACGGTCAGGCCCCACGTCATGCCCATGGCCGAAAAACAGCCCGGCAAGACCGGCACCATCATCCGGGAAAACTGTCCGGTCAGGGAAGAGGATATCCTGGTCAAGGTGCTGGAGATCATCAGCGACCGGAAGAAGGACAACGTCGATGTAGCCGGTGCCGAGTTCATCGTCTCCGGCGGTCGCGGCATGATGGGCAAGGAGAATTTTGCCATGCTGAAAGAGCTGGCCGACGAACTTGGCGGTGTGGTCGGCGCCTCCCGTTCGGCTGTGGATGCGGGTTGGATGCCGCAAGAGCGCCAGGTCGGCCAGACCGGCAAGACCGTCCGCCCAAAGATCTACGTTGCCTGCGGTATCTCGGGAGCGATTCAGCACCTGGTGGGCATGCAGGACTCCGACGTCATCATCGCCATCAACCGCGACAAGGACGCACCCATATTTGAAGTAGCGACCTACGGCATCGTGGGTGACCTCTTCCAGGTAATCCCGGCAATCACCAACCGCCTGCGGGAGATCAAGGCAGCAAAGGGGACCAAATGAGCCATAATGCCATCTTTACCATTCTCTTCATTGCGGCAGCCGCCGTCTTCTGCTTCCAGGCATG
>VEOV01000379.1 GCA_012026855.1 Geobacter sp. | reverse complement strand
GGTAAGCACCGTCGCCCCCTCGCGGATGAGGGCAGCGCCATACCCCCCGAGGGTCTTGCAGATCCGCAGGTCCTCGATTTCGATGCTGATGGCTTCAGCCTTGAGCAGCGCCCTGATTGAGGCGATATCCTTGTCACTATTCTGCTCCGCCACCCGCTTCATCCGCTCAATCGCCCAGAAAAGATTTACCGCCGTCGGCCTGGTGCGACCGATGATGTCGCAGACATTGCAGAGCTGGCGATAGAAGGAGTCGTAACTGTCGGCAATGATATCTCGCGCCCCCAGGGCAATCCCCATGGCTGCGGCAACGCCGATTGCCGGGGCGCCACGAATGATCATCCCCTTGATGGCTTCGGCGACCCCCTGGAAATCGCTGTATTCATTATAGACCTCTTCGCCGGGAAGCCTTGTCTGGTCTATCATGATAACTTTGTTGTCGCGCCACTCTATCGTTCTGAAAGACATGTAATTACCCCTGTCACCGGATTTCTCTGTTGATGAATTATGAATAGTAGCAAATATCAGCTGATTAAGGAAACCAGTTTGTGCTCCCGGCAGCGGCAAAAATTACAGCTGATTGACACGGACATTAATTGATTGATGCTTGGCAGGATACCTGGTTAAAGCGAAGATGAAACGGAGAATTGCCTGTCAGCGCTGCTGCTGTGACACATAGGCGCTGCTGCGCTGCTCGGCAAAATTGAGGTGCTCGGCCATGGCTTCACGGGCAGCTTCGGGATCGCGACTGCGGATGGCGGCAAAAATGTTGAAGTGGTGCCGGTAAAGCAGCCTGTGGTCATCACTGGTCAGGTAGACTGCCCGCCAGACACTCTGCTGGAACTCCTTCATGGCATCGAAGATGTTCTGCATCAGGTGCAGCCAGACAACATTGTGGGTCGACCGGGCAATGATGATGTGGAAATTGGCATCCAGATCTTCCGAAGGGCTCATACTGGCGAGGTTGCGCTCCATGCCGTTAACCAGCTCCTCCATGCGGCGCAGATCCTCGGGCAGCGCCCGCTGGGCCGCATAGTAGGCGGTCCACGACTCCATCCCCTTGCGCACCTCGATCACGTCCAGAGCCCGCTCCTGCTGGCTGCGAATCAGTTCCGACAAAGAGTTGCCGGTAACCGTCTCCACCAGGGACATGACCACCGTGCCGCCCCCCTGATAGGACATGACCAGCCCGGAAGCGGCCAGCATGTTGAGCGCCTCCCGCACCGAAGGGCGTGACACGCCGAACATTTCAGCCAGTTCCCGTTCCGGAGGGAGTTTGTCCCCGGGGGTAAATTCCCCGGCCAGGATTGAGGAACGGATCTGCTCGGCAATCTGGGCAGAGATTTTTTTCGGACTGATCGGCTTGAAAACCATTGATTTCCTAAATGAACTACAGTGAAAAATGAGTGTCAGAAATACATCAGAAACTCGCCAAATGCAATACCAAATGAAAAGCCAAAAGCGTCATGAACTAGTGCCATCGTTGCACAAGTTTAGGTTAAGGATTAACTAAATCGAAACTTCATATTTTAGCTTTTTAGGCAATGGCGTAAGTGCTGAAACCATATCTTCTGGAGTGACAATCTCCGTTTCATCGAAGAATTGCCCGCCTCGCGTCACGGCATAACGGGATGAATCCATTTCAACCAGATCAACGCACGATAGTAGTGAAAGCAGTTCGCTTCCTACTGCTTCAAGAATTTCATAATCATCCTCGTCATCATCAAAATTCTTTTGCCATTCTTCTGCCAGCTCCCGACTGCTGAATAATTCGAGGCAAGAGGCCCGTTTCCAGTCGTCGGTCTCCTCAACAATGGATGGTTGATTGCCGTAAGCCAGATAATATGCCTTGCAAGCTGAAAACTGTTGTTCAAGCGGATGAGTTACTCCCCTGGAAAGCTTCCATATCCCATTGGGCCCCCGTTGCGAGATATGGGGCACGATCACAATGGCTGAACATGCAAGGGATTCCAACAGGCGCAAGTCTATATATGGCCGTCCCACGCAGACTTCAGCACCCCCGATCTTAAAACGAGTCTTCTCACTGTGATCACGATGCCATAGATCGCTGGAGTTTTTGTCCATACACCATTCGATCACATACGGCATTAACTCCTGTGTCTTCTTTCCGCACCATCGCTCAATACAATCAAAGAATTCAGTTGCCGCATACGACCATTCTTCTGCATGTACCGTTATATCTGACAAGGGCACCCATTCAGTTGTCAATAGACCTTGATCAAGCAGAGAAATAATTTGCTCGAAGGTATCCTTTTCCCCATAATCAGCGATCTGTTCCTTACGTAGTGGCAGGATGTCATGGGGGCGGTTGAACCGGGTTGCGTTGGGATCAATGGGAATGGAGTCGATGGCAGCCTGCCAGTCAGGCGTTTTCGGTGACCAGATCAACAGTGCCTCAGGAAACGTAACCCGTGAACTGTTTTCGTCTGGTGTCCCGATGTAGAGCCGTACATCAGGGAATCTGCCGATAACATTACGGGATATTGTTGATTTGCCTGGCAATCCGCCTTCTTCTGTAACTATATCTGCAACCAGATCCAAATCACCACACTGCAGCGCGCCACGGGCGTAGGAGCCGGCTACCCAGAGGGCATTAACCTGCAAACGCGCTTTCTGTGGATTATGAAAATACCAGTCGTTCCACTCGACCTCGAACACCCTTTGGCTGTCGATCCGTTGACAGATGCGTTTAAGCGATTTTGTAAAAGACGCCCTGCTTCTTCGACGTTCCATATCCAAGTCTCCTGAATTACGCCAGTGCCAACTCCAGCTTGTGCTTTCGCCGCTCCCAGTCGGGCATGGCCTCTCTGAGTAGTTCATAAAAAGCCGAACCATGGTCATGGTGCAGGGTATGGCAGAGTTCGTGGGTAATGACGTAATCGATGCACTCCTGTGGGGCCCGGACCAGGTCGGTGTTGAGGGTAAGAAGGCCGCTCCGGGACAGACTGCCCCAACGTTTCTTCATCCGCCTGACCTGCAAGCGGGGGCTTTCCGCGCCAAACCGGGTAAAATTGGACCAGCAGCGGTCGAAGCTCTCTCTGAATCTGATAGCCGCCTTGTCCGCATACCATCTCTCAACCAGCTGCCTGACTCTGCCTGAATCAGTCGGGTCCTTGACTTCAAGTAGAAAATATCCTCGCCTCAGCTTGACTGCGTCCTGACCACCGATACTGACCTTGAGGCGGTATTGCCTGCCAAGATAGAGATGGGTCTCGCCGCCGACGAATTGCCGTGCCGGCGTGCGCGGCTCGAACTGGCGGAAATAGCTCTGCTGGCGGAGTATCCAGCGGGCGCGCTTGCAAACCTTGCGATCGATCTCAGTTCCTTCCGTTCCTGCCGGGGC
>VEOV01000281.1 GCA_012026855.1 Geobacter sp. | reverse complement strand
GGAGATGCGGCGCTCTGTGGAGCTGCTGGCCCGTACCCTGGCCAATCAGGAACTGGTGAGCGAAACCGGCAGGGACGTGCTGCGGGTGATCGACGACTATGCCTATGCCCTGGCAACCCTCGACCGCTACGACCATGGCACGCTGGCCATCGAGGGGACGACGGGTGAAGCGCTGCATGTCATCGATTACGACGAGGGGATCGGTATTGTCACTGCCATGAAGAGCGGTTTTGACGGCCTGTTCGGCATCGAGAAGGACCAGGGGTTCAAGAGCGCCCTCGGCGCCATCTACCAGACCTTCGGCGGCAAGGAACTCTATCCGAGCGTTGAGGAGAAGGGGGCGAACCTCCTTTACTTCGTGGTGAAGAACCATGCCTTCAGCGACGGCAACAAGCGGATAGCCGCCGCTCTGTTCATCTACTTCCTCGGCAGAAACCGTCTCCTTTACCGCGCCGATGGCGGCAAGCGCCTGGCGGATAACGCCTTGGTGGCGCTGACCCTGCTGATCGCCGAAAGCCGGCCGGAGGAGAAGGAGACCATCGTCAAGGTGATCGTCAACCTGATCAACCGGAATAACTGAAGATCCGCCAGGGGCGAAAGCCGACAGATGACTTGCCTTTTCACCCTGCATGCTATAAATTGCATCTCCTGCTCCCACCTGCCTTAATTCCCACTGCTGAGGGTAGATACTGATGGCAAACGATAAAGTAACACTTTCATCTCTGCGTGAAGAGATCGATGCCGTTGACAGCCGCATTCTGGGGCTGTTGAACGACCGTGCCCGGCTGGTGCTGGAGGTCGGCCGGCTGAAACATGAGCAGAACCGCGATTTTCATGTTCCGAGCCGCGAACGGGAGATCTACGAGCGGCTGACGGCCGATAACCCCGGCCCGTTTCCCAACGAATCGCTCCGGAGCGTTTTCCGGGAGATCATCTCGGCCTCCCTGGCCCTGGAAGCGCCCATGCGGGTGGCCTTTCTCGGCCCCAAGGCGACCTTTTCCCACCTGGCCGCCATGCAGCAGTTCGGCCTGTCGGCGGAGCTGGTACCCCAGAAGTCCATTCCGGCGGTCTTTGAGGAAGTGGAGAAGGGGCGGGCGCTCTACGGGCTGGTGCCGGTGGAGAATTCCACCGAGGGGGTGGTCTCCCATACCCTGGACATGTTCATGGAGAGTGAGCTGAAGATCAGCGCCGAGGTACTGCTCGAAGTCTCCCACTTTCTCCTCTCCAAGACCGGACGCATGGAGGACATCAAGAAGGTCTACTCCCACCCCCAGCCCCTGGCCCAGTGCCGCAACTGGCTGGAGGAGAACCTCCCCCATGTGCCGGTGGTGGATGTCGCTTCCACCACCATGGCGGCCCAGATCGTCAGCGAGGACTATTCGGCGGCGGCCATCGCCAGCGAGTACGCCGCTTCGGTCTACGATCTGAAGGTGGTCAGGGAGAGGATCGAGGACCAGGTCAACAATTTCACCCGCTTCCTGGTGGTCGGCAAGAAGATTGCCGATGAATGCGGCGATGACAAGACTTCCCTGATGTTTGCGGTCAAGGACGAGCCGGGCATCCTCTACCGGATGCTGGAGCCGTTTGCCAGCCGCGGGGTCAACCTCTGCAAGATCGAGTCGCGCCCCATGAAGAAGAAGGCCTGGGAATACGTCTTTTTCCTCGATCTGCTGGGTCATGTTTCCAGTCCTGCTGTTCAGGCTGCCATTGAGGAGCTGAAGGGCTACTGTCAGTTTGTCAAGCTGCTCGGCTCATATCCGAGGTCCAAGTAGATGCCGCTTATCAATCGTCTTGCCATCATAGGTGTTGGTCTTATCGGCGGTTCCCTGGCCTGATTCCTGCGGGAGAAAGGGGAGGTGGGGTAGATCGTCGGCATCGGCCGGGGCGAGGAGAACCTGCGCCGCGCCGTGGAGCTTGGGGTGATCGACCGCTTCGAACAGGACCCGGCCAAGGGGGTCTGCGGCGCCGACATGGTGTTCCTGGCGACGCCGGTCTGCACCATCGCTCCGCTGCTGGCCAGGATTGCGCCTGCATTGACACCCGGCGCCATTGTGACCGACGGCGGCAGTGTCAAGGAGGAGATCGTTGCCGAGTGCGAACGGCTGATGCCAGCCGGTTGTCATTTTGTCGGCGGGCATCCCATTGCCGGTACGGAGAAGTCGGGGGTGGAGGCTTCCTTCTCGACCCTGTACCAGGGGCGGCGCTGCATTGTCACGCCAACAGCGGCTACTGACGGCAAAGCGCTGGCCAAAGTCGTCAGGATGTGGGAGTTTGCCGGCAGCGAGGTTGTCCTGATGGATCCGGTGAAGCATGACAAGGTGGTGGCTGCAATTTCCCATCTGCCCCACATGGTTGCCTACAGCCTGGTCCATGCGGTGGCCGATTATGACGGCTGTGACGAGAGCATCCTCAAGTATTCGGCCGGCGGTTTCCGGGACTTTACCAGGATTGCTTCGTCCGATCCGGCCATGTGGCGTGACATTGCCCTGCAGAACCGGTCGGCCGTGCTGGAGATGATGGATTTTTTCACGACAAGATATGCAAAGTTGCGCTCGCTGGTGGCAGACGGAGACGCCGCCGGACTGGAAGCGTTTTTTGCCCACTCGCGGGAGCAGCGGGACAGTATCAATTAGCAGGTTACTGAAAACTCAGGTTGTTCAAAAATAGTCAGGTCGTTGCACCCACAGAAAGCCCCGCGGAGGCGTAGCCACCCCTCACCCTATCCCTCTCCCTGAAGGAGAGGGCAAAGAGTACTCTCCCCCTCTGGGGGAGAGATAGAGAGAGGGTCTGCTACGCCGTACAAGGCGGCATTCGAGGACGGCAGCGAGATGGCTGTTTTTCAACAACCTGTTAGGGGGGAAGATGGAGAGCTATACCGTTAAACCAGCAGTCTCGGTACGTGGCGAGATCAGTGTGCCGGGCGACAAGTCGATTTCGCACCGTTCAATCATGCTCGGCTCCCTGGCCAACGGCATCACTACGGTCAGCGGTTTTCTGCGCGGCGAAGATAATATGGCCACACTCAATGCCTTCCGGCAGATGGGGGTGGTGGTGGAGGATGACGGTACCACCCTGCGGATTCATGGCCGGGGCCTCCATGGACTGACCGAGCCTGAAGATATGCTGGACTGTGGTAATTCAGGTACTTCCATACGGCTTCTTACAGGACTGCTTGCAGGCCAGTCGTTTTTTTCCGTACTGACGGGCGACAAGTATCTCCGCAAGCGGCCGATGAAACGGGTGGTGACCCCCCTGGCCGCCATGGGGGCCAGGATTGCCGGCCGTGCCGGCGGGGAGAAGGCGCCGCTGGCCATAACCGGCTCGAAGCTGCAGGGGATCAGCTACAGCTCCCCCATTGCCAGTGCCCAGGTCAAGTCGGCCATTCTGCTGGCCGGACTTTATGCCGAGGGGGAGACATCAGTCAGCGAGCCCCATCTCTCCAGGGACCACTCCGAGAGGATGCTGAAACATTTCGGCGCCGACATTGTCTCCAGCGGTGCTGTTGCCACGGTCCGCGGCGGCAGGGAGCTGCAGGGGCGGGACATTGTCGTGCCTGGCGACATCTCCTCGGCGGCTTTCTTTATCGTTGCCGCCCTGATCGTCCCAGGCTCGGAGCTGTTGATCCGCGGCGTGGGCGTCAATCCTACCAGAACCGGGATTATTGATATTCTCAGGAAGATGGGGGGGAAAATCTCCCTGCTGGATGAGCGGGAGGTTTCCGGTGAGCCGGTTGCCGAGCTGCCGGGCCGGTCCTCTGAGCTGCGCGGCATCGAGATCGGCGGCGATCTCATCCCCAGGGCCATTGACGAGTTTCCGGTGCTCTGCATTGCCGCTGCCACGGCCAACGGGCGGACGGTGGTGCGGGATGCCCATGAACTGAGAGTCAAGGAGACCGACCGGATCAAGGCCATGGCCGACAATCTGCGGCTCGCCGGCGTGGAAGTCGAAGAAACCGAAGACGGCATGATTTTCCAGGGTGGCGCCGTTATCTCACGCTTTGTTGCCGACAGCTGCGGCGACCACAGAATAGCCATGTCAATGCTGATTGCCTCCCTGGTGGCCAAGGGCGAATGCACCATCAATGATACGGAGTGCATTGCCACCTCCTTTCCCAATTTCAAGGCGTTGCTTGATCAGGTGGCGGTGCGATGACTAGTGCCGCAGCAGGGAGCAAAGGGCTGATTATTGCCATAGACGGGCCATCGGGCGCCGGCAAGAGCAGTGTGACCCATGCGCTGGCGGAGCGGCTCGGTTATGTGCACATCGACACCGGCGCCATGTTCCGGGTGGTGGCGCTGATGGTGCAGCGCAACGGCATCGATCCGGTTGATGAGGCTGCCGTGGCGGAGGTCTGCCAGGGGCTGGTGATAGAGTTTGATCCTGCCGGCGGCAGCAAGCGGGTGTTTGCCAATGGTGAGGATGTTTCCGCTCTGATCAGGAGCCCGGAGATCAGTCTGCTGACGTCTCAGGTTGCGGCACTCCCCCAGGTAAGGCAGGCGCTGCTGACCATGCAGCGGCAACTGGGGCGGCAGGGGGGGGTGGTGCTCGAAGGGCGCGATATCGGCACGGTGGTATTCCCGGATGCCGATCTCAAGTTCTTTCTGACCGCCACGCCCGAGGAACGGGGCAGACGGCGTTATGAGGAGCTCAGTGCCAAGGGGGTAGCGGTCGATCTTCAACAGACTGTAGTTGAAGTGATGCAGCGCGATCAGCAGGACATGATGCGGGAGCATGCCCCATTGCGCAGGGCGGCAGATGCAGTGGAGATCGACTCGACCGGCCTTGCTCCTGAAGAGGTGCTCGCAGTGATGCTGGCCGAGGCCAGAGGCAGGGAGGGGCAGTAGGCTGATGGAGATCAAACTGGCGAAACATGCGGGTTTTTGTTTCGGTGTGAAGCGGGCCACCCAGATTGCCTTCTCGGCGGCAGAAGCCCACTCCGGCAGCACCTACACCATGGGACCGATTATCCATTCCCCCCAGGTGGTCGGCCGTCTTGCCGAGCTGGGAGTCAAGCCGCTTGATTCCCTCGACGGACTAGATTCAGGAACAGTCATCATCCGCTCACACGGGGTTACCAAAGGTGAGATGTCGCAGGCGGTTGATAAGGGGTTTGAAATCCTTGATGCCACCTGTCCTTTTGTCACCAAGGCACAGCAGTACGTAAAAACCCTTGCCGATGAAGGCTACTCCGTGGTCGTGGTCGGCGAGGCTGATCATCCCGAGGTAATGGGTATTGTCTCCTACTCGTCAACTCCCGTGCATGTCGTTTCCGGTGACGATGAGGCGCTGCTGCTGCCAAGGATGAAAAAAATCGGGGTTGTTGCCCAGACCACCCAGTCATTCGAGACGCTCAAGCATGTTGTCGACAGTCTGCTGCCGGTGTGTGCCGAGATGAGAGTCTACAATACCATCTGCGACGCGACCTCCGTGCGCCAGCGTGAGGCCATGGATATGGCCAGGGAGTGCGATCTCATGCTGGTTATCGGTGGCTATAACAGCGCCAACACCAGGAGGCTTGCCGAAGTCTGTGCGGAAATCCAGCCCCTGACCCATCATATCGAGTCAGTTGACCAGGTTGACGGCAGTTGGTTTGACGGCATTGCCAGCGTCGGAGTGACTGCCGGAGCATCAACTCCAAAATGGCTCATTGATGAAGTGCTGGAGCGGATAAATGCGCTTGTAGCGGACAAAAAAGATTGAACTTTTAGAAAAATGTTGATACGTTTGCAAAATTCTGAAGTTGAACAGCCAGGGGGTAGGGATTAATGACAGCAGATGTACGGCAGGGCAGGGGTAACAACGCGCCAATCAAGCGCTTCAAGGATATTGATGAGGATCACGATAGTGCTGGCGTCGAGGTTGAGG
>VEOV01000114.1 GCA_012026855.1 Geobacter sp. | reverse complement strand
GTATTGAGCAGCCCCTCTGTCGTATCGATCAGACGGGGAACCTTGGGGAGTGAGCGGTCGGAGGCAGCCTTGATATCAACGGTCAGTGCCTCAACATTGGCAAGACTCTTTTCCACCTTACCCAGAAGGACGGGAATGCGTTGCTGCACATCGGCAATCGTCTTGTCAGTCTTTTCCAGCATTGGACCGACCTGTTCAATGCGTTTGCCTCCAAGGACAAGCAGTTCATCCACTTTCTTGAATGTACCGTCCAGATTATGACGCGAGGAACCAAGCAGCTGCTCTGTCTTCTCCCGGGTGCCATCAATGTTTGCCGTGAACCGGTTCAGGTTCCTTAGGGTATTCTTCACATCGCCACTGTCGCTGTTCACATAGGCAATAATATCCCTGACATCCATGAGCACAGGTTTGACCTTTTCAGCAATCTCCTCGGCAAGTTCGTCAAGCCCTTTGGTTTTTTCCAGCTCAATGACGCCATTTTCAGCTATCAGTTCCGGAGAGGTGCCGCTCTGGATTTCAATGATGTAATCGCCGATCATCCCTTCCTTGATCAGCTTGGCAACAGAATCCTTTCGCACCCATTTCTTGTATTTCTTGCCAATCTGCAGGACAACATCTACTGCTGCCGTGTCGTTCAAGGTGATACTCTTCACCCGGCCGATACGAAAACCGGAAAGCTTGATCGGCATCCCCTTGGAAAATCCGGTTCCCTTGGGAGCAGTCAATCTCAAATCGTAGGTTGGGCTGAACAGATCGTTTTCAGAAACAATCAGCACAGCAACCCCGAACAGCCCCAACAGGGCAACTATGACGAACATACCGACTTTTCTCTCAAGGTTCTTGAACCTGTTATCAGTTCCGGCAATCATGTCTGCAGGGTACCCCCTGTGTAGAATGTTAAATCAGAAGCAACCCCTTTCAGTGAATCAGGGTTTGACGTCAGCAGCAGGGCTGTTTTGCCGTCACGGCAATAATCCAGCAGCGCTGTGGCGATACTTTTTTGTTCCCCCCGGCTAAGACCTTCAAACAGGGACTGACATAGCACGATCGAGGGGGAAGAGAGCAGCAGCCTGGCAATGGCCACCTGCTTGCGCTGGAAAATCGACAGTCTGCTGGGGAGATTGTGCACCCCTCCGTCGAAACCTACCTGCTGAAGAGCTACAGATGCCCGTTCTTCGAGTTCCGACCTTTTAATGCCACCTTCAAAGGCAAGCTGCAGAATAAGGTTCTCCCACATGTTCAGGTTTGAGATGAAACCACCGTCATGATAAACACCGCCGATTCCGCGCCGGAAATCCGACAGTTGTGAATCTATGAGAGTCGATGGTTCCAGACCGTTAACAGAGATGCTCCCGGAAATCGGTGCTCTGAAGCCGAGCAGCAGCCTCACAATTGTCTCGCCTTCCACATCTCTGGAGGTGACCAGGGAAGCGATCACCCCATCCGGGATGGAAAAATCCAGGGGAGTGTCAAGATGCTCGGCTGTAACATTGGCAAACTGGATCATCTGCTTCCCGATCAAAAGAGAAAAATAAAAGAAATCAAAACATCCGCCACGAATACGATAATAAGACTCTGGATAACGGCCCTGGTACCGGCCTGGGGGATCTGGGTTATGCTGTCACCCACTTTGAGGCCTGAATTGCAGCCTACAGCAGCTATAACAACACCGAACAAAAGACTTTTGGATGAAGTAATGGCCAGTTCCTTAAGGGTGAGCACCGAGATGATCCCCTGCCTGATCTGGGCAAGGGGAATCTGCCACCCAATCCAGGAAACCAGCAGACCGGAAAGCACGCAGATCAGATTGAAGTAGGCATTGAGGACAAACAGGGCGATGCCGACACCGACAACGCGCGGCATCAGAAGATACTGTTCCCCGGGAATGCCGAGAGCCTCCAGATACTCGATCTCACCTTTCAGCTTCATCTGCCCAAGCTCAATGGCTATGGCCGAGCCGCTCCGGGCAATAACCACCAGTGCCGTTATCAATGGGGCAATCTCACGGATCACCACCCAGACAAACACCTTACCGATGAGCGAGCCCCGGCCCGCATCGGTAACGTTGGACATCTGGGATATTATGGCAACGCCAGTCGCCATGGAGATCACCATGACAACCTTGAAGGCCTCATTGCCGGTAAAATAAACCTGCCTGAAGAGCACCTGAACGACCGGCTTTCTTACGCGCACCAGAGAAGCAACAAGACCTCTGAAAACAGAGAGGACCAGAGCCATAAGCTCGGTAATTGCTTCGTAAACAGAGAGCGCAGTCCGCCCCATTGCAGCAATCATCAGAAGAGCCCCTTGGAAACTGTTCTGTTAGAAACGAAACATCGCCTCAACTACAGCAAGATTATTGGTCAAATCAGTGCCACCAACCAGATTAAGGTTATTGACCCTTTCCCAGCCATAGGTTGCCTTGAGATCCAGCCTGTCAGAAAGCGGCAGCAGCCATGCACCGCGAATGGCATGCTTGCTCTCAAGGGACTGACCGGCCAGGCGGCCGGTATTGCCCCGGAAGGTACGGATATAATCGACAGTAACCCTCTCCCTGGCGCCAAACCAGTGTCCGTAGCGAAAGAAAAAGTCCTGGGTTGCCCCACCCTGGGAGTGGCCAATCGGCATCCCTTTGTAGATGTACCCTTCGGCGAACTGAGTGTGGGTATAAAGGATGTTATTGCCGAGAAAATATTCAAACCTGAAATCATTTTTGCCATCGTCAGTCAGCCTGGGAATGTAAACACCAGCAAGATAACTCTCGACAATGGGCCAAAACGTCGAAGCATCCTCTCCCGAGTACTCGACAAAAACCTCCGTGTTCCTCAGAAACGGCATTCTCCAGCGCAGTTCCACGCCTGCAACACTGTTCGAATTATCCTTGCCCGTGCCGCCAAGCAGCCCCTGCAGATTGCTGATGAAGCTATTGTCAACTCCAGGTCCGCCCTGCTGTCTGCCCAGGTTGATGCCGATCTCAAAGGTCGGATCCGGCTTCAGGGAACCCTTGATGGCGTAAAACCATGGCCGGCGCTCACCACTGGCAGTATCAGCCTTGTCAAAGCGTGACAGGATCAAAGCATACTTGAATTTCCCCAGGAAACCGGCGTTTAGCGGCTCCGGACTTGACAGTTTCACTTGATCAAAATTGCGGGCATTATTGGAAAGTGTCAGGGCACCCCGCTCACCGAAACCGAGCCAGTTGGCATCCCTTCCGGCTTCAAGCTCGATCCACCCGCCGCCTGCCTTCAGGTACCCCTTGTTAAACCTTACCTGCAGTTCTCCCGGGACGGAGATGAACTGCGGCTCCACCAGCAGGGAAAAATTACCGCCCAGATGGGCTTCACTGCTTAGCCTGGCATCCAGACTGCTCCCCTGGGGATACCTGGTCCCTTCATTATTCTCAAAAAGCGGTGTCCCTTCGCTACCGCGCTGCATGGCAACCGTGGGGCTAACCGGGCGAAGACCTGCGCCGATACCGAAAACACCTTCTCCACCGACATCACGCACCGGCCGCTCATAATTTCTGGCTGCACCATCAAGAAAAACAAATCTGGCATCAGCCTCAGACACCGGCCGCACATCAAATGCAGGGGCAGCGGCAGGGGTATCATAAAGGGAAAGTTCCCGGCGCAGATAATATTTCAACTCGGAGAGAATGCTCTGCGCCAGTTGAGTTTTGGCCTCCGGAACCACACTCTTCTCGGCCTCCTTGACAAGGCGTGCTGCCTCGGCCTTGGTAATCGGCCTGATCCCGGCAAAGTCTGATGAAATGAGCCCGAAAGCGGCGAGTTTGTCCAGGTAGTCGTATGCCGGCGCCCCGAGCGGGATGTTATTGGAAGAGAGCGCATGGGCATAAAAAGGGGTGCTGCAGACCAGCAGCATGATTAACAGTGCTAATTTCGACTTCATAAGGTTCCGTCCAGACTTGATTATTTATCAGGAACGACAGTTTAACAGCAGGCAGATTATCAGTCTACAATATTTGACAGTTTTAAGTTATGCAGCACACATTGACCGGCTTGCAGCAACCCCATGCCCCGTGCTCAGATGAAGTCACGTCATAACCACCGGGTTTTTATTTCTAGTTTTACTGGAAATTGCGTATAGTTAGCGAAACTGTGCTTGCCATCTTCAACGCAGATCAGCAGGAGGCTTTTCCATGAAGAAATCAATTGCTCTATTTTCACTGGCGGGTGCCCTGTCTTTTTCAGCTGCAAACGCTGAAACCTATACCTGGACTGACTCTGCAGGCACGGTACATTTCACTGAAGATCCGGGCACAGTCCCTAAAAAACTCCGCAACACAGTACGTAAACTTGACGATGCTGAACAACCCCAGCCAGACAACAGGGTAAAAGAAGCGCAGCCAGGATCCAGCCCTGATGCTGCCGCTGAGGAGCAGTCCACTGACGGCATGTTTGACGGCAAGAGTTACGGACAGTGGCAACAGGAGCTTGCCAGCAGAGAGGCTGACATGGTTGCAGTGCAAAAGCGCATTGACGAAATTGCCGAACAACTGAAACATACCCCGGGCAGCAGCGAAGCCAAGAAAAAACTGTTCGACGAGTACAACCCCTTGTTCGAGAAATTAAAAGTCATGAAAACCGAATACTACCAGCTGGTCGAAGCCGCCAGAAAGGCCGGACTGACAGTGAATCTCCAGGAGCAGTAACAGTCCTCAGGGTCTGCAGCTGCATCCGGCAACCGTATGTTCACCGGCCACGCCCCCTTTTCCCACTGGCAGGACTTTTCCCCCCGGTTTTTCCGGAAGCGGCCGCATCGCCCCGCTTTTGGCCCCACCCCCAACCTTCCGGCTTCTTGCCTTTGACAGGTTTGTGCTGATACTGCTCAGCGGGCCTCTGCGGAGCCGACTGCATGCCTGCAAGGACAAAGTCGATCTGCCGCCGCTCCCGACTGACAGCAGCCAGTTTGACCCGCACGGCATCGCCGATTCTGTATCTTGCGCCGCTATGTCCACCAACAAGGGTCTGCTCACTGTCGATATAGGTATAAATATCCTGCGGCAGGGTTGAGATATGTACCAGCCCTTCGACGAACAGCTCATCCAGCTCGACAAACATGCCGAACTGGGAAACACCGTTGATAAAACCGTCATACTCTTCACCGACCTTGTCCTCCATGAAGCGGATTTTCATCAGCTCGACCACATCCCGCTCCGCCTCCATGGCGACCCGCTCCCGCCGGCTGGTATGCTCCCCCATGTCAAAGAGATGGGCCGGATAGCCGGGGAAAGGAACGCCGGAGCGCTTGCCGCGCCGTTCATCCGCCTGGGCATGGGGCAGCAGCCACTTGAGGATGCGATGCACTATCAGATCGGGATAGCGCCTGATGGGAGAGGTTAAATGGGTGTAGCAGGGTGCTGCCAGGCCGAAGTGCCCCAGGTTTTCAGCGGCATAACGGGCCTGTTTCATACTCCGCAACAACATCCTGTTGATCAGCCGCTCCTCCGGTTTCCCCTCCACATGGGCAAGCAGCGCCTGAATGTCACGCGGTTTTACCGTTTCAGCGGCAGCAAGTTCGGGAAACCCGAGCCTGGTAAAGAATTCTGCAATGACTGAGAGCTTCTCCTGGTCAGGCAGCTCGTGAATCCGGTAGAGCGCACCGGGCGTGTCCTCTGCAAGCCGCACCGCAACCGCCTCATTGGCCGCCAGCATGAAGGACTCGATCATCTTGTGGGCCAGGTTCCGCTCAGCCCTGACAATCGCCTCCGGCCTGCCGCTCTCTGCCAGCAGGATCTCAGCCTCAGGCAGGTCAAAATCGATACTCCCCCTGGCGTGACGCATCTCGGCCAATGCCAGAGCCAGCTCCTTCATGACCAGGAGATCGGCAACCAGTTCAGGATAGAGGGCCTTGGCCTCAGCCTCATCATGTTCGACAATCCGGCTGACCACGGTATAGGTCAGACGGGCATCGCTGTTGATGACGCTGGGATAGAAACTGGCAGAAAGCAGCTCGGCGTCAGCGTTAAAGAGCATCTCAGCGG
>VEOV01000346.1 GCA_012026855.1 Geobacter sp. | reverse complement strand
GCCCATAGGTGCCGAAGGTCATGGCCAGGGTCAAGGCTGCCCAGGGGATGCCGCTCTGCTGCAGGGTTATCAGCAGCACCCCGACCAGGGCCAGCAGCAGGGCTGCTGTCTGCATCGTCCGCAGCCGCTCCTTGAGAACGGTCATGCCAAGAATTACCGAGACAAATGGGGTTATGAAGTAGCCGAGGCTGGACTGCAGGATTTCGCCATGGCCGACGGCAATGATGAACACCAGCCAGTTGGTGGCGATCAGCAGTGCCGTGGTCACCAGCAGCAGCAACGATCCCCTGGTGGTCAGGGCTGTGCGAATGTCGCCCCAGCCGCGGCGCACCGTGGTGAGAATAACCAGGAAGAATGCCGCCCAGACGATCCGGTGGGCAACCACCTGGGGTGGCGGCACCAGATCCATGGCCCTGAAGTAAATCGGGAAAAAGCCCCAGATCAGGTAGGAGCAGATGCCGAACAGCAGGCCGGTTGACGGCGCTTTACAGTTGTTGCCGCTCATCTCCTGACCGATGCTTTTGTAAAGAGCAGCAGGCCGGTGAAGATCACCATGCCGCCAATGACCTGCCTTGGCCCTGGAAATTCACGCAGGAACACCGCCCCCCAGATAATCGCCCCGAGCGACTCTCCCAGGATGCAGACCGCAACGGTGGATGCCGGGACATATTTGATCACCCAGTTGAAGATGGTATGCCCCCCCACGGTGCAGATCAGGGCCAGGCCGAGAAACAGCAGCCAGTCCCGGGCCGGATAGTGGATAAAGTCCAGTCCGCTCCCCAGAGAGAGCAGCGCCAGGACCAAGGCACTGGTGCCGTAAACCACAAAGGTATAGGCCGGGAGCGAAACAGTGCCGCGCAGTTTTCTGCCGACGATCATGTAGCCGGAAACGAGAATTGCCGCCGCCAAGGCCAGCAGGTCACCGAAGAAAGCAGTCATCCCCACCTTGAAATCACCGGCACCGATGATGAAACTGCCGCTCATGGCAATGATGCCGCCGATTATCCCCAGACGGGAGACCTTTTCCCGGAAGAAAAAGTATGAGCCGATGACCACGAAGACCGGCTGGGTCGTGACCAGCACCACCGAACTGGCAATGGTGGTGTAGTTGAGCGAAGTAAACCAGGTGGCAAAGTGGAGCGCCAGGAAAGTGCCGCTGAGAGCGGCCAGGGCGACCTCACGGCGGTGGAGTGCCAGCAGCTCATGGCGGTGGCGCAGCAAGGTATAGGGGGCAATGGCCAGGAAGGTAAAGAGCAGCCGGTAAGTGGCGATAATCAGCGGCGGCGCCGTGGCCAACCGGACAAAGAGCGCGGAAAAGGAGACTGCCAGTACACCGGCGACAATGGCGACATAGGGATTGATTTGGGGTTTGCTTATCGACATTGCAATCTGCTGGAAGCGTGGATTTTTTGCCAGGTCAAGGCGATCAAGGGGTGATGCGGAGGCGTAGCAGCGCTACGCCCCACAAAAAGCCCGCAGATCAACGCCGAGATGGCGAAAAAGCAGCGCTTCCTTATTCTCCCAGGTAGGCTTTGCGAACTTCCGGATTAGCCGCCAGCTCCTTGGCATCACCGGAAAGAACAACCTCGCCGGTCTCCAGGACGTAGGCGCGATTGGCGATAGAAAGCGCCATATTGGCATTCTGCTCCACCAGCATGATGGTTGTGCCGGAGGCATTGATCTCCTGGATAATGTCGAAAATCTGCTGCACCAGCATCGGCGCCAGCCCCATGGAGGGCTCGTCGAGAAGGAGCAGTGCAGGTCTGGACATCAGCGCCCGCCCCATGGCCAGCATCTGCTGCTCACCGCCGGAAAGGGTTTTGGCAAGCTGCTTTTTCCGCTCGAACAGCCGTGGGAAACGCTGGAAAACCTCGTCAATCTCCTCAGCCACCGCTTTCTTGTCATTGCGGATATAGGCGCCCATCTCCAGGTTTTCCAGTACGCTCATGTTGGCAAACACCCGGCGCCCCTCAGGCACCTGTGAGATGCCCCGCTTGACGATTTCGTGGGGCTGAATACCGGTGATATCCTCACCCTTGAAGGCAATCTTGCCGGATATGGCCGGCACAATGCCGGAAACCGTATTGAGAATGGTTGTCTTGCCGGCGCCGTTGGCACCGATCAGGGCAACAATCTCCCCCTGCTCCACGTTGAAGGAGACATCCTGCAGCGCCTTGATCGCTTTATAACTGACAAATAGTTTCTCAACACTCAACATATTCATATCCTCAAGACTTACCGAGGTAAGCTTCAATGACTTTAGGATTGGCCCTGACCTCTTCCGGGGTGCCGTCGGCGATCTTGACGCCATAGTCCAGCACCGCCACCCGGTCGGAGATCCCCATGACGAACTTCATGTCATGCTCCACCAGAAACACGGTCACGCCGGTGGCACGGATCCGCTTGACCATCTCCATCAGCACCATCTTCTCCTGGGGGTTCATGCCGGCAGCAGGCTCGTCAAGCAGGATGATGTGCGGCTTGAGGGCCAGCGCCCGGGCGATTTCCAGCCGGCGCTGCTCACCGTAAGGTAGATTGCCGGCCATCTCGAACGCCTTGTAGGTAAGGTCGACCATGGAGAGGCACTCGGTGGCCCACTCCGTCAGTTCCCCCTCTTCTTTTCTCACCCATGGAAAAAACTGCGTCAACGCCCCGGTCAGGTCCCACCGTCCCCGGGTATGGGCGCCGATCATGACGTTTTCCAGAGCGGTCAGTTCGGTAAAGAGGCGGATATTCTGGAAGGTGCGGCCGATACCAGCAGCAGCGATCTTGTAGGTGGGCAGTCCGCTGACGAAATGATTATTAAAGGAGATCGTCCCTGAGGTCGGCTTGTAGATGCCGGTAATCAGGTTGAACATGGTGCTCTTGCCGGCTCCGTTCGGGCCGATGAGCGCCTGAATGGTCCCTTTCTCCACCGACAGGTTGACACTGTCGACGGCGGTCAGGCCGCCGAACTTGATAGTCACATTATCCAGCTTCAGAATCTGGTTGGTGTTCATTTACCCACCTCCCGGTTCTGCAAAACCGTTTTGAGGTGCGGCTTTCTCCCCAGGGCGCGCAGCACCATGTCGGTAAAGTTTACCCCCCCCATCAGGCCGTTCGGTCTGAAGAGCATCATGAAGACCAGCAGGGCACCGTAGACCAGCATCCGGTAGTTGGCCATGAAGCGGAGAAACTCGGGCGCAGCCGACAACACGCCGGCGCCGATGACAGCCCCGGGGATACTCCCCAAGCCACCCAGGACGATCATGCTGAGAATATCGATGGATTTCAGGAAGCCGAAATCGGATGGATTGATGTAGCTGATGAAGTGGGCATAGAGACCGCCGCCCACCCCGGCCAGGAAGGTGCCGAGGGCGAAGGACTGCACCTTGTAGCGGGCCACATTGATCCCCATGGCCTCGGCAGCGATCTCGTCGCCGCGAATCGCCTTGAGCGCCCGGCCGAAGCGGGAGTTATAGACGAAGGAAACCAGGATAATGGCCAGGATAGCCACCCCCCAGACAACGAACGGCATCGGGATGGCGCTGTTGGCCGGCGGCACCGAGAGCCCCAGGGCCCGGTTGGTGATATCGAGATTGAGGAAGACCACCTTGACGATCTCGGCAAAACCGAGAGTGCAGATTGCCAGATAATCGCCGGTGAGCCGCAGGATCGGATAGCCGATCAGGGCGCCGACCAGGGCCGTCACCGCGCCGGTGACCAGCAGATTCAAGGTGATGGGCATCCCCAGCTTGATGGTCAGCAGGGCGCTGGTAAAGGCGCCGACACTCATGAAGGCCGCATGGCCGAGGGAGAGCTGCCCGGTCAGCCCGGTAATCACATTGAGCCCGAGGGCCAGGACGATACCGATGCCGATATTGACTATTATCTGCAGGATGTAGGGGTTGATATTGGAGAGCAGCCCCTGAAGAAACTCAGTCATAATTAAACCTTCTTCTGTATTTTGCGGCCCAAAAGACCGGTCGGCCTGATGAGCAGAACCAGCACGAGAATGAAAAATGCGATGGCATCACGGTAGGAGGAGTAACCGGCAGCCACCCCCATGACCTCGGTAACCCCGAGGAGCAGCCCCCCCAGCATTGCGCCGGGAATGGAGCCGATCCCACCGAGCACGGCAGCGGCAAAGGCCTTGAGGCCGGCCATAAGTCCCATGTTGAAGGAGACCGCATTGAACAGCACCCCCACCAGGACACCGCCGGCAGCCGCCAGGGCCGAGCCGATGGCAAAGGTGAAGGAGATAATCATATTGACGTTGATCCCCATGAGGGCAGCGGTATTGTAATCTTCCGAAGTCGCCCGCATCGCCTTCCCCAGCTTGGTCCGCTGAACAATGTACTCCAGCGCCACCATGAGCAGGGCAGAGACACCGATGATCAGCAGCTGCAGGGTTGAAATGTCAGCATCACCGATGTGAATCTGGCGGACCGGAAAGGCGTCGTCAGGGAAACTCCTGGCATTGGCGCCAAAGATCATCTGGGCCAGGGTTGCCAGGAAAATGGAGACCCCGATGGCGGAAATTAGCGCGGAGAGGCGGGATGACTTGCGCAGGCGTCGATAGGCGATCAGCTCGATGAGCACGCCCAGAACCATGCAGACAAGCATTGACACCACCATTGCCGCGAATATGTTCATTTTGAAGGTTGCAACCAGGAGCAGGCCGACAAAAGCGCCGGCCATGAAAATCTCGCCATGGGCGAAATTGATGAGCGTGATGATGCCGTAGACCATGGTATAGCCCAGAGCGATCAGCGCGTAGGTACTGCCGAGAGCAATGCCGTTGATGAGTTGCTGAAAAAACATGTGGGTGCCTTGTGCATTCATGAAAGTGGCCTGGCATCGCTGCCAGGCCACTAGCCATTTTAAGGATTAAGAAACCGTTAGTCCATCTTTACAGGAACTTTGTTCTTCAGGACAAACTTGCCGCCTTTAACCTCCAGCAGAGCAAGGGGAGACTTGATCGGCTCGCGGTTGTCGCGGATGGTGATGGTGCCGGAAACACCTTTGAAATTCTTGGTCTTGGCCAGCTCACCTTTGAATACCTTCGGATCAGCACTGTTGGCACGCTTGATGGCGTCGGCAACCATCATGACACCGTCATAGCCCTGGGCGTCAAACAGGCCAGGCTCGGCACCGTTGAACTTCTTCTTGAACGCCTCGATGAACTTGGCGGTCTCGGGAGTTGCCTGCTCAGGGGAGAAGCCAAGAGCTGACATGGCGCCTTCAACAGCTGTGCCGCCCAGTTCGATCAGTTTCGGAGAGAAGAGGCCGTCGCCGCCGAAGATGTTGGCTTTGAGGCCCTGCTTGCGGGCTTCCTTCATCATGAGGGCAGCTTCGGTGTAGTAACCGGAGTAGAAGATGACATCAGGCTTCTTGGCCTTGATGTTGGTGATCTGAGCAGAGAAATCCTTGTCGCCGTCCTTGACCTTCTCGTCGGCCACGATTTCAATCCCCTTGCCTTTGGCAGCATCGCGGAAGGTCTGGGAAAGACCGACAGAGTAATCGTTGTTGTCAGAAGTAACTACAGCGACCTTCTTGTAGCCGAGATCCTTGGCAAAGAAATCGATACAGGCCGGAATGGCAACAGAGTCGAGCAGGGTGTTACGGAAGATGAAATCGCCGTTCTCAACTACACCAGGACCGGTAGCGCCGGCAGAGAGCAGTACAACGCCGGCTTTCTGGGCGATGGGGGCAGCAACCTTGGTGATGCCGGTGGTCGGATCGCCAACGATGGCAACTACATTGTCACGGCTGATCAGCTTCTGGGTCACGGAAGCGCCTTCCTGCTTGTCACCACGGTTGTCAGCTTCAACAATCTCGATTTTCTTGCCATTGATGCCGCCGGCAGCGTTGAGCTCTTCGGCAGCCATCTTCATCCCTTCCAGAGTCGGCTTGCCAAACATGGCAACGTCACCGGTCAGAGCACCGAGAAAACCGATCTTGATGGTGTCGCCGGCAGCCTTGGCAGCTTCGCCCCCCTCTTTTTTCTTGCAACCTGCTGCGCCGAAAGCGAGCATCCCTGCAAGAAGCAGTGCAGTAACCTTCTTCATGTATTTACCCCCCTTATAGTTTGTGCTGGCAGTGACGAAGTATATCGGCACTGCCAGCCATGTCAACCATTGTTTTAGAAGCTGTATTTTGCCACCAGCTTGAAGTCGTACGGGTTGTCAGGGGTGCCGTTTGTGGCAGTATTCTTGTAGAAATCGCCAAGGAACACATAGGCACCACGAGCGCTGATGGTTACGTTGTCAAGGGCCTTGTAAACGAGTTCTGCATTAACCTCGGTGCCGAGGAACTTGTCGGAATTCTTGTCAGTTGGCCGTGAAGACTCATTCCATGCAAGGCCAAGATTGGCGCTGCCGGTGAGCTTGCTGGAAAGGGGCTGATCGTAACCGGCTGTCAGGAAGATGACACCGTGATCAGCATTGTTGGCGTTCATGACAATGGCGTTGTCAATGGTGGTTGCATACTTGTCACGGCCGAGAATTACCATCTCGTGGGCATAGTAACCGGTTTCGCTGTAATTGCCGGTGTTGTTTATCGACTGCCAGGCGTGATTCTTGGTACCGCTCTTGCCGTCATCGCCACTGGTGTAGAGTGCGTCACCACGCAGTGTTCCTTTGCCGGCCTTGACTTTCGCACCAACACTGGCTGCATAGGCAGAGAGGTCTTTCTGGACAGCTTCCACTTCACCGAACTGGGCAGCAAGGAAACCGTCGAGGGTCTCTTTACCAACCTCGGCTTCAGCATTCACACCGAGAACATGGATAGTCTGGTTGGCTGCGGCAAAGTTCTTTGAGTTGTCCTTGACCAGGTAGTAGGCGGCACCAAGCTTGGTCTGCTTGTTAAGGTCATACTTGCCATCAAGCACAAATACGTCACGGGTTTCACGACCGAGTGCGGTTGCAGCTCTGTCCTCCCAGCGGAAGAAACCGGCTGTGGCAGCTGCCTTGTCGTAGCTGTGGGTTACAAGTGCACCGGCCATATCAGCCCCGACAAATGTCCCCTTGAAGGCATCGTCAAAAGGCTGCATACCGAGTTTGAGGTTGGTGTTTTTCGCTACGTTGGCATCGAGGTAAAGGTGCTTGGTCTCAACGTTGACCGTGTCAGAACCGAGCGCACCGCCGCCGCCTCTTTTCTCAACGTAGGAGCTGTTACCCCAGAAGTTGTAGTCCAGCTCGAACATGCTGACAAACTTGAGATCGTTGCTTGCCTTGGCTGTGTAGCCAAGACGGGCGCGGGAAACCAGGTGGTTGGCTGAAGGAGCGGACTTGTCCTGACCTGCGGGATCAAAAATACCGGTATTTGCGTTTGGTGTGGTCGACCCGTTGAAATTGGAAACATCGCCATAGACGGTGAACGCTCCGCCGAACTGATGCTCCATGGCCAGCGCCGATGTCGCACTGACAGCTGTCAGTGCTGCTGCAGCCAGGATTGCTGATTTCTTGCCAAACTTCATAACTACCTCCTGATAAGTATTGTACTGCTTTGGGATGTGGCAGAAAAACTGCCGGAAAAGCTAGAGTATCTGGCTCAGGAACTGCTGCGCCCGCGGGTGTCTCGGGCTGGTAAAAAAGTGCTCCGGGGTGCCGTCCTCAACCACCGAACCGTTGTCCATGAACACGACCCTGTCGGCCACCTCTCTGGCAAAGCCCATTTCATGGGTAACCACGGCCATGGTCATCCCTTCGCGCGCCAGCCCCTTCATAACATCAAGCACCTCACCGATCATCTCCGGATCAAGGGCCGAGGTCGGCTCGTCAAAAAGCATGATCTTCGGATCCATGGCCAGGGAGCGGGCAATGGCAACCCGCTGCTGCTGGCCGCCGGAGAGTTTTCCCGGATAGGCATTGGCCTTGTCGGCAAGGCCGACCTTTTCCAGCAGGACCTTGGCCTTGGCCAGCGCCTCATCCTTGCTCCGTCCCCGAACCACTATCTGCGCCAGGGTCAGATTCTCCAGCACAGACTTGTGGGGGAAAAGGTTGAACGCCTGGAACACCATCCCCACCTCTTCCCGCACCCTGGTGAGGTCGGTGTTCTTGCTGTACAGGTCCATGCCGTTGACAACCATGGAACCGGCATCAATCTCCTCCAGCCGGTTGATGGAGCGGAGCAGGGTGCTCTTGCCCGAGCCGGACGGACCGATAATGACCACCTTCTCCCCTTCGTGAATGGTGAGGGAAACCTGGTCGAGTGCCTTGAAACGACCGTAAAACTTGACGATATCGCGAGCCTGTACCATGACGCGGCGATCAGCTGTTTTCATTGATCCTCCCCTCCATGATGCCGATAAGCTTTGAGAAGAACAGGGTGATGATCAGGTAGATCAGGGCAATGACGGTATAGGTCTCGAAATAGGTGAATGACTCGGAGGCAAACTCCCGGCCCCGGCGCAGCAGGTCGGCAACTGCCAGGATGGATACCAGTGACGAGTCCTTCAGGAGGGCGATAAATTCATTCCCCGCCGGTGGCAGAATGATCTTGAATGCCTGGGGGAGGATGACATGGCGCATTGCCTGGCCCCTGGTCATGCCCAGAGAGAGCGCCGCCTCCATCTGCCCCTTGGGGATTGACTGGATGCCGGCTCGGATGACCTCACCCATGTAGGCGCCGTAGCAGACCGCCATGGCAATGATGGCGCTCAGCAGATCGGGGATTTTCACGAACCGGCCGAGAGCGTAGTAGATATAGAAGATCTGCACCAGCAGCGGAATGCCACGGATAACCTCGACATAGAGCGAGGCAAGGCCGTTGTAAAACCTGTTGGCCGAGATCCTGCCAAGGCCTGTGACAAGCCCGAATACAAGGGCCAGCAGGATTGAACCTACCGTCACCTTGAAGGTCACGTAAATCCCGTCCGGGACGAATTTGACGATTGCCAGATAGGGGTCAGGCCTGGTCAGGCACAACCAGGAGAGAATGGCGATTGCGCCGACAAACGCGATACGCCAGGCAGTGAACAGGCCGCGGTCCCCCTTGGTCGGGATCGCCGCGCCATCACCTACATCAACAATTTTTGCGGGCTCTTTATGGGTCATGAAAAAGAAAACGGGGCAGAGGGATGCTCTGCCCCGTACCACCTTTAATTTACTTTATTTCAGCCACTTCTTCTTGATGGAGGCATCGGCTTTCTTGGCCTTCACAGCCTTGATCCCCTTGTTGAGCAGGTCAACCAGCTCCTTGTTCCCCTTCTTGACCACGATACCGTAGGCCTCTTTGGTGAACGGCTTGCCGACGATCTTGAACTTGCTCTTGTACTCGTTCTTCTGCAGGGCGTAGATGATGGCTGTCGGCTCGTCGCAGACAACGCCGCCGATCCTGCCGGCTGCCATATCCTCGAAAGCCAGACCGACCTCGTCATAGGTCTTCAGCTCGACACCCTTGACCTTCTTGACCTCCATGGCGCCGGTAGTGCCGATCTGGGCGCCGATCTTCTTCCCTTTCAGGTCAGCAATTTTGACACCTTTTTCAGCCTTGGGAACAATCAGAATCTGACCGGCATCAATGTAAGGCAGGGAGAAGTCATATTTCTTCTGGCGCTCTTCGGTAATGGTCACCGAAGAGATGATGGCGTCATAATGGCCAGCCTCGACACCGGCAAAAATGCCATCCCAGGCGGTATTCTTGAATTCAACGGCGAACCCGGCTTCCTTGGCAACGGCATTGAGGAAGTCGATGTCAAAACCGACAATCTTCTTGTCCTTGTCGACCATCTCCATCGGTGGCCAGGTAGCATCGGTAGCCACAACTATTTTTTTGGGAGCGGCAAATGCTGTGGCGGTATTAAGCAGTGTTACAGTCAGAAGGCCTGCGAGCATTTTCACCATTTTCATGAATAGGATCTCCTCGGTTTAGCGAAACAACGTAATGCCAACTGAAAAATTGTTTCGTTTCTGTAAATTTTCTTCTTTTTAAAGATATTTTCAGTTACTGTCAACAAAGATTTGTTTAATGGATTAAAGGTTTAACCATTGAGGAGCACAATGAAAAGGTATTTTGCTGCCCTGCTGCTCATCGCCACCACCTTCTTCTGGGGAATCACTTTCACTGTCGTCAAGGACGCCGTGGCGAGAGTCGACATGCTTGTTTTCCTGTCCCAACGGTTCATTCTGGCGGCACTTTTAATGATAATTCCCGGCCTGTTGTTCCGCGGCAAACCGGACCGGTCGACCATTCGCGCCGGCATGATACTGGGCGTCGCGCTGTTCAGTGCCTATGCCTTCCAGACAGCTGCCCTGCTCTACACAACAGCCTCCAATACCGCCTTTCTCACCGGCCTAAACGTAGTCTTTGTGCCGCTCATTGCTGCGGCCTTAATGGGGCAACGGGTTTCCGGCGCCGTCTGCCTGGGTGCCGGCCTGGCGGCAGCAGGCCGCTTCCTGCTCTGCACCGGCGGCCAGTTCGCGGTCAACCGGGGTGACCTGCTCGGCTTCATCTGCTCCATAGCAACGGCAGCCCATATCATCCTTACCGGCCGCTATGCCGCCAGGCATGATGTTTACTGGATCACGGCAACACAACTAACCACCATTGCCGTGGCCAGCACCATTGGTGCCACCCTGACCGGACAGGATTTCACCGTGTATCACCCGTTCCTGCTGGTGCCGGTCATCATCTGCGCCCTGTTCGCCACCGTGTTTGCCTTTCTGGTACAAACGGCAATGCAGCGGCATATCCCGGCATCACAGACAGCACTGATATTCTGTCTTGAACCGGTCTTCGGTGCAGGGTATGCTTACTTTGCCGCCGGTGAAAAGCTGACCCTGACTGCACTGTCAGGCGCGGTGCTGATCCTGGCCGGCATGCTGCTGGCCGAACTGCTGCCGTCAGGGGAGCATGGGAAATTAACTGAACTGGAGATGGAAAGATGAATATCAATAGAATAGCAATAATCGCCGCCATAATGGCCATGACAACTACGCTCCATGCCGCCGATACGGCGCTCAACCCGCAAGCGCTCTATCTGCAGGCAGGCAAGGAAGAACGCTCCGGCTCTGCTGCCAAGGCAAAGGAAATTTACGAGTCGATCATCGACCGTTTTCCGGAGAGTGACTTTGCCGTTAAGGCAAACGACCGCCTGCTGGCAATGCCGGCCGCTGTGAAAACTCCGGAGGAAGCGAAGCCGGCAGCAGCTGAAACCGGACTGTTTGCTCCGGCACCGGAGAAGCCGCTCCCCGCCGACCCCAGGCTGCGCCAGGCCGTGGCAACGGCCCGGACCAAGGAAAAGGCAGAGATTCTGGTGCGGGAGGAACTGGCCCGGCTCAAGCGGGTTGATGACGCCCGGGAAGGGCGCAAACAGAGCCGGAGCAGGCTGTCGGAAAAGGAGGCTTTGTGGCAGCAGACGGCAGAGCGCCTGGTTGTTGAAAAATACGGAGCGACCCTGGCAGAATTACGCGGGAGACTCGCAGCGGTATGCAAAGAGATGAACATCAAGGGTCCCTGCGAGGAGAGTGCCTTTTATCCAAAAGAGTAGCACCCCCCAGGCAGGGATCATAGCCGCCTTCGACTGGCTACATTTCTGCTTCTTCACCTCTCTTCTCGAACCAGCCGTAGACCGCCGGGATGATCAGCAGGGTCAACAGCGTCGAGGTAATCAGCCCCCCAACGACCACGGTTGCCAGCGGTTTCTGGATCTCCGAACCGGTCCCCTGTGCCAGGAGCATCGGCATCAGGCTGAAAATGGCAATGGAGGCGGTCATCAGCACCGGCCGGAGCCGATCGAGAGACCCTTTCCTGATGGCCTCTCCCAGTGCCATCCCCTCTTCCCTGAGCTGTGAAATGCGCGACACCAGCACCAGGCCGTTCAGCACCGCCACCCCGAACAGAACGATGAAACCGACCGACGCCGGAACGGAAAGATACTGGCCGGAAAGGAACAGGGAGAAGATCCCGCCGATCAACGCAAACGGCAGGTTGGAGATGACCAGCAGTGCCAGCCGGATAGAACGGAAGGTTACGTAGAGCAGCAAGAGGATCAGGCCGATGGCCACCGGGCCGATGATCATCAGCCTGTTCATGGCCCGCTGCTGGTTCTCGAACTGCCCCCCCCAGGTGAGATAATACCCGGACGGCAACTTGACCTGCTCTTTGATCTTCTGCTTCGCCTCGGCCACGAAACTCCCCATGTCCCGACCGGTAACGTTCATCTCGATGCCGATCCTTCTCACCCCGTCCTGGCGGCTGATCTGCACCGGCCCCTCGACCATTTTCACCTCGGCCAGCTGTTCAAGGGGGATGTTCATCCCTGTCTTCGTGGTAACCAGCAGGTTGCGGATCGCTTCCAGAGAGTTGCGCTTCTCTTCCGGCAGCCGGACGGTGATGTCGAAGCCGCGGTTGGCTTCATAAAAGGTGGAGGCCGCCTTACCGGCCACCGCTATCTCGATGACATTCTGCACATCGCTGATATTCAGGCCATATCTGGCGATTTTAGAGCGGTCGATAGTGACGGTCAGGTACGGTTGTCCGGAAACCTTTTCCGTATTCAGGTCGGTCCCCCCCCTGACCTTGGCAAGCACCTTGGCGATCTCCGCCGACTTGTCCCGCAGAACCTCAAGGTCGTCGCCGAACAGCTTGACAATCAGCTGGGCCCTGGTGCCGGCCACCAATTCGTCGATCCGGCACTGAATCGGCTGACTGAAACCGAAGCTGATCCCCGGGATGGTCTCCAGCGCCTCACGCATTTCATTGGTCAGCGCTTCCTTGGAGATGTCCCGCTGCCACTCGCTCTTCGGCTTGAACACCCCCACATAGCCGGTCTTGTCGACACCGCGGGTATCCAGCGCCACGCCGGTCTGGCCGATGCGGCCAATGACCACATCCAGCTCGTCGAACTTCTTCAGCCTGGCGGCAGCCTGGCCGTTGAGCTCCTGCGCCTTGGCCAGAGAGCCCCCCGGGAGCATGGCGATATCCATGTCGAACGACCCTTCGTCCATGATCGGGATGAACTCCGACCCCAGCCTGG
>VEOV01000057.1 GCA_012026855.1 Geobacter sp. | reverse complement strand
TGCAGGATCTGCTCCGCCGGGCACTCGACAGTGGTCTTGCCGATAGCGTAGATGTTGTCTGGCCAAAAGCCGATGGCATTGACCACTGGTACAACATTTACGCCTTCCCTGAACACGACGTTAATGGACAAATCATCAGTGTAATGACTGTTTCCCGCGACATTACCCAACGCAAAAACACTGAAATAGAACTGCAAAAACTGAACGAAGAGCTTGAGGAGCGGGTCAGAGAGCGGACAGCAGCACTGGAACAGAAAAACATGGAGCTGGAACGGATGAACAAGGTTTTTGTCGGCCGGGAACTGCGGATGGTGAGCTTGAAGGAGCGGATTGCAGAGCTGGAGACGAAATCAGGCAGAGGGGAGCGAGAGAATGTTGACCAGGGCTAGAGAAGACAGCTTCGTCTATTTCGGCATGCTCTCTGCCATAGTTCTGGGACTATATCTCAGCAGTCTTTACAGCTATCTGCTATTCCACAGTCTGGTTGAAATTACTACTATCGCCATCAGTTTTACCCTCTTCATCATTGCCTGGCATGCCGGCAAGTTCCTTGCCAATGACTGCCTCAAGTTCCTTGGAATCGGCTATGCATTTATAGCTGTCCTTGACCTCCTGCATACCCTTGCCTACAAAGGGATGAATGTATTTCCGGGGTATAATGCCAATCTGCCGACCCAGCTCTGGATAGCAGCACGCTACCTGCAGGCTGTCACCCTTTGCAGCGCCACATTTTTTGCCAGCCGCAAAATCAGTCAGCTGCAGTTATTTTCTCTCTTCCTGGCAATCATTACGGTTCTTGCTGCACTGATATTTTCGGGCAACTTCCCCGACTGCTTTGTCGAAGGGACAGGGCTCACCCCTTTCAAGATCATCAGCGAATATGTCATCAGTGCCATGTTACTCGTCGCACTCTTTCTTTTTCACAGAATCCGGGCGCATTTCAGCAACAGGATTTACACCCTCATACTTTCTTCCATAATCTGCACGATCTGCGCGGAAATATTCTTTACCGCCTATGTTAATGTCTACGGCTTTGCCAATCTTATCGGGCACTATTTCAAGCTTGCCGCTTTCTATCTGGTCTACCGGGCACTGCTGTCAACGGGCTTCAATGAACCATATGAACTGATTTTCAGGGATCTCAAGCAGACCGAAACCCAACTGATTGAATCAAACACCGAGCTGGAGGCCGAAATCGCAGAGCGCGAACAGGTCGAAAACGAGCTGTGCAAATACAGGGATGAGCTGGAACAGCTGGTTTCCGAGCGCACTGATCAGCTAAGCAAAGTCAATGAACAGCTGCAACATGAACTCGCAGAGCGGCAGCAAACCCAGGAGTCTTTGCAGGAACAGACCGTTCTGCTTGAAGAAGAGATGGAAGAACGGATTCAGGCTGCATTTGCCCTTGATAGGTCCCACGAAAGCCTGCGCCTTGTCTTGAACAGCCTTGATGCGCTGGTTTATGTTGCCGACATGGACAGCTACGAGGTTCTGTTTGTTAATGAATACCTCAAGGAGGTCTTCGGGGACATTACCGGCAAGATCTGCTGGCAAAGCATGCAATCCGGCCAGTCAGGGCCCTGCCAGTTCTGCTCGAACAAGTTCCTGCTCACCCCAGCCGGGGAACCTGCAGGCGTGTATCAATGGGAGTTTCAAAATACTGTGGACAAGCGCTGGTACGATGTCCATGACCGGGCGATACGCTGGATCGATGGCCGTATTGTCAGGCTTGAAATTGCCACGGACATTACCAAGCGCAAAGATGCTGAGACTGCACTGTTGACCATCAAGGAGGAGCTGGAAAATCGGGTCAGAATCCGGACTGCAGATTTGAATGCCCGCAGTAAGGAACTTGCCGACAGTCAGGGAGCACTGTTGAATATTGTCGATGATCTCAACGCGAAAACCGAAGAACTGGAGGAGGCCAATAGCAAATTGAAGGAGATGGATCGACTGAAATCCCTGTTCATCGCTTCCATGAGCCATGAGCTCCGTACTCCGCTCAACTCCATAATCGGCTTCTCCAGCATCCTTCATGATGAATGGACCGGCCCGGTCAATGCCAAGCAGAAAGAGAACCTGGCCATCATTCTCCGCAGCGGCAATCACCTGCTCAGCCTGATCAACGATGTCATTGATGTCTCAAAAATCGAGGCCGGCAGAATCGAATTTGTTGCCGAGGAATTTGACCTGCATGACCTGATCGATGAAGCTGTCACCCTGGTGAGGAAAGATATTGAAGCTAAAGGTCTTGATCTGCAGATAGATTCACTCCATCAGCCAATGTTTACCGACAAGCGAAGACTTCTGCAGTGTGTTCTGAACCTGCTCTCCAACGCAGTTAAATTTACCCAGCAGGGTGGTATCACCGTGCCGGCGCGCCTGGTTCCCGATGACAATAATGGGGAGAGCGGCACCATTGCTGAGATCTCTGTTGCTGACACCGGGCTCGGCATCAGTGAAAATGACATGAAGCGGATGTTCCAGCCTTTTGTGCGGTTGATATCGCCGCTGCAGGCAACGATACCCGGCACAGGTCTGGGACTGTACCTTACCAGAAAACTGGCCCTTGAGATTCTCAAAGGGGATCTGCTCTTGACCAGCGACCTTGGCAAAGGAAGCAAATTTACGCTACGTATTCCAGTGAGGCTATCATGAAAAAGGTACTGGTAATCGAGGACAACAAGGATAATCTGCAGCTCATCAGCTATGCCCTCGAGCGGGCGGGCTATGAGGTTATCTCAACTGAGTCCGGCGAGGAGGGGGTTGAAGTGGCTGTTCGGGAACGGCCGTTTTTCATCGTCATGGACATCAATCTACCCGGCATCGACGGCCTGGAAGCAACCAGGCGAATAAGGGCTTCAGGGTGCGACGGAACCATCCCGATCATCGCCATCACCTCCTTTGCCATGTACGGTGACCGGGACAAAGTCTTTGCTGCCGGGTGCACAGCCTACTTTGAAAAACCGATCAATCCACTTACCATTATTGACAGTATTCATAAGGTGATCGGCATCAATGGGCAGTGAGTTGAGGCAATAATGAAAGTGCTGATTGTCGATGATAACGGTGATGACAGGATGCTGCTCCGCTTGAACCTTGAAAGGCATGGTTGCCAACCACTGCTGGAAGCAAGCGACGGCCAGGAAGGGCTTGAGATGGCCAAGGCCCACCTTCCTGACCTGATTATCTCTGATGCACTCATGCCGCGCAAAGATGGCTTCCAGTTCCTTAAAGCAATCAAGTCAGATAGCCGGCTGAGAAACATCCCCTTTATTTTCCAATCATCTGTTTACACTGGCATGAAAGACAGGGAGCTAGCCATATCCTTGGGCGCAGAAGCATTTATTCCAAAAGGGCTTGAGCCCCAAAAGTTCTGGGATGAGTTGACGGCTGTTTTGCAAGTCCGTAATAACAAGACTTCGCCAGAGGCTTTCCCGGAAACGTCGCAAGAGGAGTACCTTCTTAAATACAGCGATATTGTAGCAACAAAGCTGGAAGAGAAGGTTGAGGAGCTGGAAATCACCGTCGAGCAGCGCAACGAGGCTGAAAGTGCCTTGCGCCAAAGCGAGGAGCAGAGGTACCGTCTTCTGGCTGAGCTTGCCTGCGCTGCGGACATACAGGCAAAACTGCTGCCATCCAGTTACCCTGACGTTCCTAATTTCGAAATTGCGGCACGCTGTCTCCCGGCCCATCAGGTTGGTGGTGATTTCTACCATTGGATTGAAGTCGCACCAGGCATAATCGCACTCACTTTTGGTGATATCATGGGAAACGGCATGACCGCTGCCATGCTCATGGCTACGGTAAGAGCCTCTGTGTATACTGCCACACTTGTGAATCGTCCTGCCGTAGCCGTGCAACTGGCGGCCCGCGCCCTAAGGCTGGATCTGGCAGCTGCTGACAGTTTTGTGACGCTGTTCCATGGTCATCTGGATGTCCAGAGCCGCAGCCTCACCTTTGTTGACTGTGGTCACGGCTATACCCTGCTGCGCCGTAGCAATGGCACTGTGTCTGAGCTGCCCCCGCGGGGGCTCCCTCTGGGAATAATCGCTGGGGAGGAGTATCAGCAGGGGGTCATAACATTTCATCAAGGCGACACGCTTGTAGTCTATAGCGACGGGCTCATCGACCCCCTGAAAGATGTTGTCCAGAACAACCTGATGCTGGCCAGAAGTTTCAGCAGTGCAACCAATGCAAAGGATACGCTGGACCACCTTATGGCTCGACATATTTCCAATATGCCTCCAGATGATGACATGACTGTTCTGGTGCTTCACTGTACCGGCTAAAGCAAACTACTCTCCGCCTCATCATTGCGGCATGTCTGAGTAAACATTTCACTGAGGGTGTCGCCAGAAACCGTTTCTCGTTTGCAATAATGCTGCTCCAAAGGCTATAACGATAAATATTATGGTGACCCGGAGAGGAGCAATATGCGTTATCCAACAACGGTGAATCTGCCGTTCAATCATGAAGTCATCCGCTATTCCTTTGTTCCGCTTTTGCCAGGTCGTGAGCAACCTGTTGGCGAAGGGATCTGGCTGCTGCTGCAGGGCAACTCGCTTTTGGTGGCAACAGATGCCGGCGGCAAACTCGCACTCCCTGCGGGCAAACTGCCTGCCGAAGTCAGCTTATCTGCTGAGCCGCTCTGTATTGGTCTTTACAATGGGGTGCCCCTGCGGCTGGCCGCTGTCAGCCGCTCCGTTGCTCTTCCTCCCGAGTTTCTGGCAGAACCGTTCAATGCGGCCGGAGATCGACTGGATGACGCCACCCTGTCGCTGGGGGGCATCGGCATGCAGATCCTGCACTGGCAGAAGAAGAGCCGCCACTGCTCAAGCTGCGGTTCCAAGCTGGAACCGCTCAAGTGGAACTGGGGGAAGCTGTGCCGGGTCTGCAACTACGAGCATTTCCCCGCCATCCACCCCTGTGCCATTGTCCTGGTGCGCCGCGGTGATGAATTCCTCCTGGCCAGAAAGAGCGAGTGGCAGCCGGGGCGCTATGGTCTGGTGGCCGGTTTTCTCGACATGGGGGAATCACTGGAGGAGTGCGCTGCCAGGGAGGTGCTGGAAGAGACCGGTATCGTTATCAAGAACACAACCTACGTAGGGAGCCAGTGCTGGCCGTTCCCCAGCCAGCTGATGGCCGGCTTTGTGGCTGATTACGCCAGCGGCGAGATTAAAGTCGATGAGAGTGAGCTTGAGGATGCCCGCTGGTTCAGGCGGGGCGCCCTGCCGGATGGCTTGCCGCCGGCACGCAGCATCGCCCGGTGGATCATTGACCGGTATATGCTGGCAGCGGATTAAACAGGAAGTTGTTATAGAGGCATTAAAAAAGGGGGCTTTTCAGCCCCCTTTTTTTGCACCATCTTATGTCTGGATATTACAGCTTCAGTGGGTCAGAGCCGTCGCCAGCAATGACTGCAACATCTTTTATGGTAAGGGCCAATGGAGCATATGTCCCCTTTGTAGTGTTATCAGTCGGCAGCCACTGGCTGGTCATCTTGACCCTGAGTCCGGCAGTTCCGGTTGTGGTCAAAGTAGAAACTGTGTTAGCTACCTTGATGTAATCATCAGCTGAAGCAGCAGCTGCGCAGTCTGCCCAGTTCTGGTAATAGGCTGCCTTGTTCACGTTATAGAACGGCCCGCCAGCAGGAGCGACGTAAGTAAGGTATACACCGCAGCTCTTGTTGGCACTGAGATTGGTGTGGACGCAGCTTGCACCGTCAGCAGTACCGGCGCAGTCGCCGGTCCAGGCGGAAGGAACATAGTTGGTTGCCGGAGTAAGGGTTACATTAGCACCTTTAGAGAAAAGGGCACTGCTGTTTGCCTGGTTAATTCCTGCCGGAGTACTGACCAAATAACCAAGGCCATTGCTGGACGTTACGGTACAGGCAACCGAGTAGAGCGGTGAAGAGGCGATGCTGTGATTTGCGGCTACATTCGAGAAGGTGTAAGAGCTGATCTGCCCCTGAGTAGCACCGTCAACCAGGATTTCGCAGGGTGTGCCGGTGCTGGTGAAGGTCCGGCCGAGGTTGTTGACAAGCACCGAGCCTGCCGGAGCAATGGTGCAGCTGGTATCTGATGTTGCAGTGATGGTATAGGGGAGCAGAGGCCCCATGAAATCACCCATGCTGAGCGGCTTGGCGCCGGCTGAGAGGGAGATGGTATTGGTGACGGTGTTGCTGCCGAGATCAAACACCTTGACATTGTCACTGGCGTTCATGGCCAGGTAGAGCTTGGTGTTGGCCGGATTGACAGCTGCGCCGGCAGGTGCGGAGGCGACAGCATAGGTGGTGCCGGAAACTGTGTCGGTTGTGCCGTCAATGACATACAACTTGTCCAAGCTGTTGGACGGGGCGTAAATCATCGGCGAAGTGGCACCGTGTGTGGGTGCGAGTGCAAGTGTGCCGGTACCTACTGGCAGAGACTTAAGTGCTTTTGTGGCTGTAGTCATTACACCGGCGGAACCGCCAAGGCTTGAATAGTAGAGCTTGGCGCCGTCAGACGAGATTGCCAGGCCTAAAGGCTGGGAACCATTTACGGAAGTCAGTGATGTTCTTGTGTAAACATTATTGGTTTCATCAAGGGTAATTTCAGCAATATTGCTCGTTGTCGAGTTGGCAACGTAGGCTTTTGTCCCGGCCGGGTTGATCACCACCCCTTCCGGATTGCTGATGGAAGCATCGTCAACGGCAACCCGGGCAACTTCGGAAGCACCGCTGCCAGAAATATCGATAACGATGAGGGTGTTGCTCATGTTACTGGTGACGTAGAGACGCGTTTCCGCGGCATTTACCGCCAATCCGCCAGGGGAGTCGGTACCTAAGCTTATCACCTTGACAACTGCATTGGTGGCGGCATCAATCACCTGAACCTGATTGGCAGTCTGCAGGCCGACAAAGACTTTCTGCCCCGAAGCAGAGACAGCAACCGAGTAGGGATATGGCTGCGGGGCCGGGGGGGCAGCAGCAGTCAAATCCACGGTAGCCGTAACGGCATTAGTCGCGGTATCGATTACCGAAACATTGAATTTGCCTGTAGCGACGTTTTTGCCACTATGTGCTACATATGCAAACGGCTGGGCATACACTGAAGTGGCCGCTGCCAGTAAGCAACCTGCAGTCATCAGGGACTTGAATTTCATGAAAACCTCCTCGGGGTGTTCAAATTACGGAAAAGTCGATAAAAGAACGAAGCAAGATTTACGCCAAAAACCGTCCGAAAGCGGCAGACAGAAATGCATCGGCAACCCCCCGTCATATAAGGGATCGCAACAGAGGTTAAATTGTTCAATCAAAGCAACCTTGGCTGCCTTACGCCATATGGCAGAAAAAAGGCCAATTTGACATTCATTTCACTGAACCGGAGCAAACTCCCTGACTCGCTTGAGGGTCACCGGCTGCTCAGGCTCACTCGACCGGCGATACCGGGGCTGAAACAGCCCGGCAATGAAACCGGCGCCATAACAAAAGTGCAGCAAAAAATAGACCAGTGGCAAGCGCACTGCCGGAGCCATGCCGATAACAGCCGCAGCAGCGGCCATGTTGGCAGCAACAGCCGCCAGGTAGATGCACAGCGGCACAAGATACCAGGCACCCGGAGAGAACGGCAGCGACATGATATACAGCGAGAAGAGCGCCGGCAACAGTGCTTTGAAACCGATTTTGCGGGTCAGTAGCGTCTGCTCTGCCCTCCCCCGGCCATAGGTCAACATCTGGCGCACATAAGCCTTCAGGGTCGACCGCTGGCTTCTGGTCACAAAGAGATCCGGGTCGTGCAGCAGCTGAGCCCCGGAAGCCAGGAGCCGGTCAATGAGCTCATTCTCCTCATTCGGATAAAGCTTCTCGTTGAGTCCGCCGGCAGCAAGGTACTGCTCCCTCCTGAACGCCAGGTTGCAGAGAATAAGCTCGTTGTCGCCGGTTTTTCTGACTGCGCCGCTGCGGCGATAGCGGTTCCTGATGGCGGCGCCGCCGAACAGAGATGCCAACGCCCACCCCACTGCACGCTGGAAAGCAGTGTCGGACCGCGGGGTCACTGAAGGGCCGCCAACCGCGGCAACAGCAGGGTCAGCAAACAACCGCTCCAGCCGCTGCAGAGCATCTGCTTCAACAAGTGAGTCGTCATCAAGGAAGTAGAGCAGATCCCCACCGGCAGCCTCTGCGCCCTGGTTGCGCTGCCGGCTCGGTTTTTTACCCTCGGCAACGATGACCTCGAAATCGGGTGAGTCGGGGTGAAGCCGCTCAAGAGGTTCAAGGGCGCGTACCATGCCGTCCGGCTTGACCGGTATGATTATGGAGACTCTCATAGTCGCGCAGAGTAGCATAAGGGTGCGTCGCTTACAAGCGCCCCTGAAAAGCCGCTTTGCGTTTCCCGGCTGTCGGGTTATCATGGTCAGCATGATCCGTTTTACCGTTTCAGACGAAAAGCAGCGACTCCTCCTGGCGCGGATGCAGGAACTTGAAGTGACCGAAGAGCAGCTTAGCGAAAGCTTTATCCGCTCCTCCGGCTGCGGCGGGCAGCATGTCAACAAGACATCAACCGCAGTCCACCTGCGACACCTGCCAACCGGCATCGAGGTCAAGTGCATGCAGGGGCGAAGCCAGTCACTGAATCGCTTCCTTGCCAGACGGGAACTTCTGGAAAAGATTGCCGCCATGAAGGGATTGCCATCCAGAGGAGTTGCCGAAGCGGCGAAAATCAGGCGGCGCAAGGCAAGAGCAAAACGACGAGTTGTAGCCAGGAGAACAGAGTAGATGATCACCGATTCACGCAAACTGCTGGAGTTCAACAGGATTCTGGCCCGCATTGAAGAATTCACCAATTCCCCCCCTTCCGCCCTGCTGGTAGCCGGAGCAAAACCGCTGGCCTCGCAAGAGGAGATAGAGTTCCGTTTCAGCCTTGTCGCTGAAATACGCGCCTTGAATGCCGCCGGGATACAGCTGCCGCTGGCCCCCTTTGAGGAGATCACCGCGGTCGTGGAACTGGCAAGACCCCAGGGTGCAGTACTCGATCCGGAGGAACTTGCGCGGCTGCTCCCATTCCTGCGCATCTCCAGGAGTTTGCAAAAGCTTTTTGCCTACCGGAGCGACATGCCGCTCATCACTGCCATGGCTGCAGGGCTCGGCGATTTCTCTGACATCATAGAACCCCTGGAACAGACCCTGGCGCCAGACGGCGGCATACTTGACAGCGCCTCACACCAGCTTTTCAGTATCCGGCGCGACAAAAGGGCCCTGTCCGGGAGAATCAGGAAGCGTCTCGAAGAGATTGTCAGGGAAAGAGAGACGGCCATTTTCCTCCAGGACGACTTCATCACCCAGCGCAACGGCAGATGGGTGATTCCGGTGCGCATGGATTCCAAGGGTATGGTGCCTGGTGTGGTCCACGACGTTTCCCGGTCAGGAGAAACAGCTTTCATGGAGCCGATCGAAGTTATCGGCCTGGTCAACGAGCTGGAAAACCTTGGCGCAGAGGAGAGGGCCGAGGAACTCAGGATTTTACGGCAGCTTACCAGCTGGATTCGCGGCGATGCGAGCCTGATTCTCAGCTCTTTCGCTGCGGTCGTGCAGATCGACTTCCTGAATGCCATCGCCCAGTTTGCCGGCCTGCTGGGGGGAACAACTCCCGGCATCAGTACTGATATGACCCTGAGAATAGTTGCCGGCTATCATCCGCTGCTGTTACTTTTTGAAAAGGAGCGTAGTGGCAGAAAAGTTGTCCCCCTTGACCTGGAGCTGAGTGCAGCTGCCGGAGTGACCACCCTGCTGGTGACCGGGCCGAATACCGGTGGGAAAACCATAGCCATCAAGGGGGCAGGACTCCTGACGATGATGGCCCAGACAGGCATACCCGTTCCGGTTGATCCGGCATCTGTCTTCCCGGCAACAGCAGTGATCGCAGCAGACATCGGCGACGACCAGTCTCTGGAGGAAAGCCTTTCCACCTTTTCAGCCCATATCGGCAAAATAGCCGCCATCATCGAGCATGCCGACAACCGGACTCTGGTACTTCTGGACGAGTTGGGCACCGGCACTGATCCTGTGCAGGGGGGAGCCATTGCCTGCGCAGTCCTGGCTGAGC
>VEOV01000173.1 GCA_012026855.1 Geobacter sp. | reverse complement strand
CCTCTTCATCATCAGTAAAGAAGAGGCCGATTTTGACGTCAAAAAACTTGGCAATTTTGGACAGGGTGGCGATGGGGGGGGAAACGTTATTATTTTCAATCTGCGAGATGAGCGCCGGCGAAAAACCGGTCTCACGGGCAACAGCCTGCAAGGTGAGCTTCTTGGCAAGCCGGAGCTTCTTGATTTTAGAGCCTATGTTGTATTCAGACATATCCTAGCCGCCGTAAACGTTCAAATAGAACCCATTTTTACTGCGGCTAAAAATACTGATTTAGACCCTGACTGTCAATAACTTTATTTATACCTATTTGGCCGGAGCAGACCATAAGCCGGGTTCTGTGCCTGCGCCGGGTTACCCCTGCGCTGGTGGCAGCCATTCATCTGGGACTGCCGTTACCGGCAGCCTCAAGCAACCAACCCGGGAGCACGGACGGGCCGCCCTTGACGCTCCCCTATTCGGTCTTGCTCCTGGTGGGGTTTACCTGGCATCCGGCGTCACCGCCGGACCCGGTGAGCTCTTACCTCACCCTTTCACCCTTACCCGTCTTCGCCGAGGCTTCGACGGGCGGACTTCTCTCTGTGGCACTATCCCTGGGGTCACCCCCGCTGGACGTTATCCAGCACCATGCCCTCTGGAGCCCGGACTTTCCTCCACGTACAAGTAGCTTGCACACAGCGGCTGCCTGTTCTGCTCCGGCCAAACTCTACGCTGTCTACTCTCCGGCCTCCTGCCTGATGACCAGCATTCTCTGGCAGTGAGGGCAGGTTATCAGCTCTTCGCCACGGTAGAGATTATTGTACATCTGTGGAGGTATCTGCATGTTGCAACCGAGACAACTGCCGTCCCTGGCTTCGACAATGGCAATGCCGCGGCGCGCTTCCCTGAGCTTCTCGTAGCGCTTCAGCATGCCGGCCGGAATCTCCTTGACCCGCTCGGCGCGAATTTTGGCATCGGCCGCGGCCGACTGTTCTTCTTCACTGATCCGGCTGCTGACAGCAGCTTTCTGGACGCCGATATTCTCCTCCAGCTCCTTCAGCGCCTCTTCCTTTGTGGCAAGCCCGGCCCTCAAACCTTCGATGGCCCCGATCTTCTGCAAGATCTGCTCCTCAAGCTCGGCAATCAGTTTCTTGGCAGTGGCAATCTCCTTGTTTACCGCCTGATACTCCTTCTGGGTTGTGATCCCCTTGAGATTGGCCTCAGACCTGACGATATTGGCATTTTCCGCGGCCAAATTCTCTTCAAGGGCCGTCTTGTCGGCTTCAGTGCCATCGATTTCCGCCCTGGTGGCGTCAACCTCTGCCACTGCACCTTGCAGACGGGCATCGAGCGCCTCTATTTCGGCCAGAGCCACCTGAATCCTTGCCTGACTTCCGTCCGTCTTGAGGTCAAGCTCCTGTAAATCTTCGAGCATCATCAGTTTTTTGCGCACCTGTTAGTCTCCTCTCTCTTTTGTATATGAATTACGGATTACAATGTCACAAACGGATCGGTCTCCAGACTGCACTGCAAGACCTCTGCGTCAAATTTACGTTTTTTCAGTTCCAGCCCGAGCCGGGTTGCGAGCCCGGCCACCATCAACTGTTCGGTGGCAAAGTGACCGGCGTCAATGAGGGTAATTCCCAGAGCCTCGGCTTCGCGCGCTTCATGGTACTTGATATCGCCGGTGACAAAGGTATCTGCTCCGGCCCTGACCGCCTCATGCAGTAGTGACATGCCGCTCCCGCCACAGAGGGCAACCTTCGCTGTCTGCCTGTCAAGATCGCCGACCACCCTGACAGATGCTGCTGACAGGCGCTGCTTCACCTGGACGGCGAATTCACGCACCGCTACCGGCGCCGGCAACAGGCCGATTCTTCCGATTCCGGCCAACTCCCCCTCGTTGAGCAGCGGCACGATGTCAAAGGCCGGCTCGTCGTAGGGGTGCACTTTGTAAAGTGCCTTCAATGCCGGCTGCAGCCCGGTTTTCGGCAGCAGTATTTCAAAGCGGCTTTCGGCCACGGACTCTCTTTTGCCGCTCGTACCGATAAAGGGAGCTGCTCCGTCAAGGGGACGGAAGGTGCCGATGCCGGCCGCTCTGAACGAGCATTCATCGTAATGCCCCTGCATGACGCCATACTGGAGGAGTTCTGCCATGACTGCATCCAGATGGGTTTCCGGAATGTAGACCACCAGCTTCAGCAGCTCTTCCCGCTTCACTATCCGTAACGGTGAAAGTTTCTCCAGGCCGAGTGCCCGGGCAAGCAGGTCATTAACGCCGTTGGCAGCAGTGTCGTAATTGGTGTGCAGCGACAGCACCGCCAGACCGCCTCTGATCGACTTCTGGATGAGTCTGCCGGTTTCGTCGCCGGAAGTTATTCGTTTAAGGGGCTTGAAAATGAAAGGGTGATGGCTGAGGAGGAGTTGACAGGAGCTCTGAATTGCAGCGTCAATTGCCGGCAGACCCGGATCAAGTGCTACCATGATCCGCCCGATCTCCGCACTGGTGTCGCCGACCTGCAGCCCGACATTATCCCACTCTTCCGCCAGTGCCGGAGGGGCTATTTTGTTAATGATTCCAACTATATCTGACAGTTTTGCGCGATTCATTCAGTTTAAAAGAAAAAGAGTGCACCCGGAAGGTATGCACTCTTTGTTCTCCCAGCATGGGATTTTGTAAATCGTAAGGCGCTTTATGGGCATCTCCACGTGATACCGGAAAATGGTGGGCCCACCAGGACTCGAACCTGGGACCTACCGGTTATGAGCCGGTAGCTCTAACCAACTGAGCTATAGGCCCGCAAAGCGAATGGATATAATAAAACCGATTTTGAGTGACTGTCAAGCAATAAACTCTGAGCACAACTTAACTTAAACCGTTATTCCGCCTTGCAACAGGCTTTGTCAGCGACCACGTTCGACCCGTTAAAATGATTTGTAAAAACGAAAAAAAATATAGTCAGATTAAAAATTTGTGACCGCTAACCCTTCAAGATGCCACCTGGCATGGAGGGGCCGAGAAGAGTCTGTTAATACATTTCATATTTCATCAGGCGGCATTCTATGGGACCATTCCAGACAGGGATGCGGCGGGCGGCTTTCAGCCCGATATGGCCGGCAAGCTCGCTGCTGCCGCACAGAATGTAGGCAGTCGAGCCCTTGCATTTCTGCTTCAGGGTGTCGCCGATCTGCCGGTACAGCGGGACAAGCTCACCGATCTCTCCCATACGCTCACCATACGGGGGATTCATGAAGATGATGGCCGGCGAGTCTGCTGGAGCGAAACTGCTGAAATCAGCTGCCGAGAACGAGGTCATGCCGGCCACTCCCGCCCTGGAGGCGTTCTGTCTGGCCATGTCGACCGATCCGGGGGAGCGGTCATACCCCCTGAGAGGCACGTCCAGGGCGCTGCGGCGCAGCCCTTTTGCCTCGGCAATGACCTTGCGCCACTCAACTGCATCGTGACCCGGCCATTTCTGGAAGCCGAACTTCTCCCGCAGCAGTCCGGGCGCGACATTGGCAGCATTGAGCGCCGCCTCGGTAACTATGGTGCCGGAGCCGCACATCGGGTCGTAGAGCGGCGTTTCGCCGCGCCAGCCACTGAAGGCAACCAGGGCGGCAGCCAGATTTTCCCGCAGCGGCGCCTTGTTCCTGTCCAGATGGTAGCCGCGCCGGTCAAGGGACTCGCCGGAAACATCCAGGCTGACGGTGCAGCGATTTTTCACCAGATGGACATTGATGCGCAGATCAGGCGTTTTGGTATCAACATCCGGCCGGCGGCCGAACTTGTCACGCATGGCATCGACGACCGCATCCTTGCTTTTCAGGGCGACAAAGCCGGAGTGGGTCATGGCTGAATCACGCAGCACGGAATCGACCGCCATTGTCATCTCCGGTTTCAGATATTTCGGCCAGTTCAGGCTCCTGATGCCGGCATAAAGCTCTTCCGGGGTGGCAACGGGAAACTCGGCCAACACCATGAGCACCCGGCTGGCAGTTCTCAGCCAGAGGCAGGCTCGGCAAGCATCAAGCAGGGTGCCGCTGAAAGCGACCCCGCCCCGCTCGGCTTTAATCCCGGCAAGACCCAGCGCAGCAAGCTCGCCGGCTACCAACTCCTCCAACCCCTTGGCTGCTGTTACAAAAAATTTATGGTTCATCGGAACATCCTTGTGTGATGCATCGCAGCGATGCAGTTAAAATTCAGCCGGTTATTGCCAGCACCTCTTCATAGGTAGTCACCCCTTCCAGCATCTTCCTGATGGCCACCTGGCGAAGGCTGGTCATACCGTCATTCCGGGCGGCAACATACAGAGCGGCAAGGTCCATTTTTTCGGTAATGACCTCTTTGACACTGTCGCTGAAGTCGAGAATTTCAAAAATACCGGTACGCCCGCGATAGCCGGTGCCGCGGCACTCGCCGCAGCCAGCCCCTTCCCAGACCGTAACTTCCGGCTTGTCCAGCTGCAGGTAGGCTATCTCGTCAGGACTCAATTGACGTTCCTGGCTGCACTCCTTGCAGATGCAGCGCAGCAGACGCTGGGCAACAATGCCGACAACGGTTGAAGTAATCAAAAAGGAGGGCACCCCCAGATCAAGCAACCTGGTAACCGATGACGGCGCATCGTTGGTATGCAGGGTCGAAAGCACCAGATGGCCGGTCAACGCAGCCTGGACAGCATTTTCAGCTGTCTCCCGGTCACGGATCTCACCGATCATGATGACATCGGGATCTTGACGGAGAATATTGCGCAGCACCGTATCGAAGCTGACACCGATGGCGCTCTGCACAGCGACCTGGTTGAACTCTTCCATGACCATTTCAATCGGATCTTCAACCGTGACGATATTCACCTCAGGCGAAGAGAGGGCGCGCAACGAAGAGTAGAGCGTCGTGGTCTTGCCGCTGCCGGTCGGGCCGGTGACGAGAATGATGCCGTTGGGCTTGTTGATGAACGAGCTGTAAAGCTGATATTCGCGGGGATAGAAACCGATCCTGTCCAGCTCCTGCATGAGGATTTCCGGATCAAAAATCCTGATGACCACCTTCTCGCCAAAGGCCACCGGCAGGGTCGAAACCCGCAGCTCGATCTCTTTCCCCTTGTGGCTGGTTTTTATCCGTCCGTCCTGGGGGCGCCGTTTTTCAGCCAGATCCAGCCTGGCAAGGAGCTTGATCCGGGAAACCATGGGGGGATGCAGCTTTTTCGGCACCGTGTGAACATTATGGAGGACACCGTCCACCCGGAGGCGGATCAGGGACTTTTCCCGCTTCGGTTCGATATGAAT
>VEOV01000065.1 GCA_012026855.1 Geobacter sp. | reverse complement strand
CAATGCTGATCCCCCCCACGGAGAGCGCCGATACGGTCGCATCGATATGCCCGTCCAGCGCCCGTGAGATGTCCGGGATCACCAGCGGTGTCAGACCGAACGCCTCGCACAGCTCCGCCATTTCCTCCACTTCGGCCGGGGTGAGGTGACAGCCGGGGAGGATGTTCACCTGCCCCTTGATGACCTCACCCCCCTCCGGAATGGTTGCCACGATCGCTTCCACCGCCGCGGCATATCCCTCCTGCATGGAGCCGCAGTAGTCTGGGGTTGAGGCGTGGATCACCGGGATGGCGTCGAACTCCGGGTTCTCCCGGCGGAAATGGACAATGGCGCTTTTGACATCGTCCCCCATGGTCTCGGTCAGCCCCGAGGTCATCACCCCGACCACAGAGGGGTGAAACTTCTCCATGACCCGCTTGAGCCCATTTTTCAGGTTTTCCCAGCCGCCGAAAATGGCGGTGTCTTCGCTCATGCTGGTGGAGTTGAGGGCGATGGACTCCTTGAAATGCCGTGACAGTTGCAGCCGGATAAAGGTGGAACACCCCTGGGCGCCATGGAGCAGGCCGAGCATCTGGTCGATCCCCAGGTAGGCGAGGGTGGCGCCCAGGGCAGGGGAGTTCTTCTGGGGGTTGACCGTGGCCACCTTGACCGGCATCTTGACCCTGGACTCCTTCATATCCTCGGCCAGATAGTTTTCAGCATGGTTCCTGGCAAGGGCCACATCTGCGGCCAGCCCTGCTGCGCTCTTCTCCCAGGGGGACTCGTTGTTCAGCACCGGCCAGATGGGATTGTTAACCGTCAGATCAAGCTGCCGGGCAAAGGTCACCATCCCCTCGTAACCGGCATAGGGGTGGGAGCGGCCATGGTTGATGTCCAGAAAGGGGGTTTTGGTCTTCAGGGCCAGGAACTTGGTCTTGCCGCCAGCCACGATCAGATCGGGCATTTTGTCGTACATCACCTCCAGCAGACCGGCTGTTGAGGTATCCTCGATGATCCGGGCGTCCTGGTGCATCAGCGCCTTCATCCGGTAGAAGTCCTCCAGGGTCGAGTTCTGGGTGCCGGCCGCCAGGATCTCTACACCCAGCTCCGAGAGGGCATTGACCATGGACCAGGTCTTGACCCCGCCGGTAAAGAGCACCGCCCGCTTCCCTGCCAGCCTGGCCCGGTAGGGGGCGATGGCAGTCCGGCACTTTTCCTCCTCCTCGGCGATCAGTTGTTCCACCCGCTCCTGCATGGTGCGCTTCTCCAGACCGCCCACTGCGTCGTCCAGCTCACGGGCAATGTTGCGCAGCGCCTTGGCCACGTCGGTCATGCCGTAGAACGACTCTTCCAGGTAGGGCATGCCGTAGGTCTTTTGCATCTTCTTGGCCAGGTTGGTGAGGGACTTGGAGCAGATGATGATGTTCAGCTTGGCCCGGTGGGCATAGCGCAGCTCCTCGAACCTGGCGTCCCCGGAAAAGCAGGAGAGCACCTGGATCCCCAGCCGCTCGAACAGCGGTAGCATCCCCCAGAGGTCGCCGGCAATGTTGTATTCGCCAATCAGGTTGATGGGATATTCACCCAGCTCGGGCGGTTCTGCCGTGCCGATGACATGCTTGAACAGCACTTCCCCGGCCAGGCGGTTGCCGATATTCTTGTCGCCGATAAAACCAGGGGTGTTGACCGGGATGATCGGCATGGTGGTCTTTTTCTGGGCCGCCGCACAGACCGTCTCGATGTCGTCGCCGGTCATGGCGGTGACGCAGGTGGCGTAGACGAAGATCGCCTTGGGAGAGTAGCGCTCTGCCAGCTCCAGGATGGCTTGGTATAGTTTTTTCTCGCCGCCGAAGATGACGTCGTTCTCCAGCATCTCGGTGGTGAAGCCGCGCCGGTAGAGCTGGGAGCCGCTGGAGCGGGCCCCCCGGTTGTCCCAGGAGTTGCCGGCGCAGGCAATGGGTCCGTGCACCAGGTGGATGACATCGGTGATCGGCATCAACACCACTCTGGCGCCGTCGTAGGCGCAGGAGCGTTCGGTCCCTTCCCCCGGCTCCGACTTTTTGCAGAATTTGGGTGCCCCCTTGTCCTGGTTGATATCGCACTCCGGTGCGTCGTAATAGTCTGGTCTGGCCATGAATTCCTCCTGTTACGCCTTCCGGTTGATGAAACAGGGATTGCAGAGGCTGTGCCAAGAGATAACTTGCTGAAATTGCGGCTGTTTGTGATTTGCATGGCTTTTCGGCAAGGCAGTTGCCACTGGAAACGCCTCTCTTTTGGGCAGCTGCTTCTATCTGCAGGGCAGCAGTCTGGCAGGAACGGCACCTTTGTGCAAAAAGCCGCTTAACCTGCCTGCTGGGCCGAATGACATTTTGCGATGAAAGCATCCTAGAATTGCGTCTGATAGTGAAACGGGAACAGGATGGGAAGGGCCTTCAATTGTGAAGTGAATTCAGCAGTATAGGATCAGTGCAGTTAATGTGCTGCCATGACTGATGACCGACTGGAAGTACAGCTTCGCGCAATCGCCAGCAGTGCGTCGCGGTTTATGCCGGTTGAGCGCAAGGCCAGCCAGCGGCCATTGTCACAGCCGGCAATCAAAGTGGTAGTTGCGGGTTTGCCGTCTGCCCCGGACGAGGTATAGCAGTGCACGTTTCTTCCATTGCTCAGTTGGACATGTTCGGAGGGGACCCCCTCGACTACCGGCATGGTGCAAGCTCGGTGAACCTGCTCCAGTACCAGTGATCCCGCTTCGTCATATTTCCAGTAGCTGGCGGTCTGAAATGCACCGTGCAGGTTATACCACTGGATCGTCCGTTCGTGCCGCAGTCGGGTCTGCGTGGCATCGGGCAGCATCAGCGCTTCGCCTGCGAACGCTGCTGCCTCGGCCGGGCAGGTTGGGACATAGCCGCGCATCTGCACATCAGGCGCCGCAGCCCAGCCGCCCCGCGTTTTCTGCCGCCGCGAACGGCGCAATAATGCTTGTGCCGCCTTGATCATGCCGACAGGTCCCAGGAGTCGCATCACCTTCCATAACAAGGCGGAGCGACTCAGTACCTTTTCATGCTGTCCGTCGTTAGCGATCAGATAGGGCCGAAACGCCCAGCCGCCCGGGAAATGCCGGCGAAGCAACATCTGCGCTTTGGGCGAATAAAAGCTGACCTTGGCGATATCCGGCGCCCGCGCGCCGATCAGTTGTGCGATCGCCGAACAGGCCCCACATTCGTCGTCAAAGATCAGTGTCAGTAGTGGTTTCATCCGTCGTTTCATATGCAGACGCCGACCCATATGCAGTCTGTGGCAGCGTTGCATTGCTCTTCCTCGAGGTCAGAGCATAATGGACCCGTGCTGGGGGTCTCGCAGCTTCCGTCCATCCATGAGCAACCAAAGCCCACACAAGTTATCGGGTCTTTGTAGTCTTCACATGTCAAGCCCGAAGCCGCCATAGCTCGTGTCGGCATCATGACGCTCAGCACCAGCCCGGCGGCCAACCCCTTGAGAGCCGCCTTCCCGAAGTCGCGCCGTGTCATCAGCGTGCCGGTTTCAAGCATTTCCAGTTCGGTGAAACGGCCAAGGGCCGCATCCACCAGATCTTCAGCGTCGCCCGGCTGCGTTGCAACATCATGCCCGGCGGTTCTCAGCGCCAGGACCATATCGTCTCGGCTGTGGAGCCCGTTGCACAGCTGCCATACTTTCAAAGCCTGCGGGTTAAGGCAGTGGGTCCGGTTATTGGTCGCATCGTAGATCAGTGTCTGTTCATCGACTTCAGCCGAGAATAAGCCCGACTTACGCAGTGGTTTCGCCATCGATGTTCTCCTTGTCGTTGATGAAAGACAGTTTCATGGGGACAGCCTTAAATATTATTTATGCAGATGCCGACCCACATGCAGCTTGGGTCGGAAATACATTCATCTTCATTGAGGGAGTCGCATGACTCCGAGCCGGAGGCCGCCATAGCTCGTGTCGGCATCATGACGCTCAACACCAGACCAGCGGCCAACGCTTTGACAGCAACCTTGCCGAGTTCGCGTCGTGTCATAAGTGTGCCGGTTTCAAGCAATTCCAGTTCGGTGAAACGGTCGAGGGCCGCATCCACCAGCTCTTCAGCGTCGCCCGGCTGCATTGCAAAGTCATGCCCGGCGGTTTTCAGCGCCAGCACCATATCGTTGCGGTTGTTGAGTCCGTTGCACAGCTGCCATACTTTCAAAGCCTGCGGGTTGAGGCAGTGGGTCCGGTTATTGGTCGCATCGTAGATCAGTGTCTGTTCATCGACTTCAGCCAAGAATAAGCCAGTCTTACGCAGTGGATTCGCCATCGATGTTCTCCTTGTCGTTGATGTGTGACAGTATCAGCGGCGCAACCGTTTTCGCTTCGCCCCGCACTCCTTCACAACAAATTGCCTGGCGCACCGCTGCACCGCAACAATGAATTACAGTTTCGGGCTGATGCCGCCCGTTCATGCTGTTGGCGATCAGACGCAGTACAGTTTCACCCTTGCTCAGTGGGCTCAGTTCCAAAGATTTTTGGCTTTTGTGGTAGTTCAGCAGCATTATCGCCTTCACCGGCAGAGTCCCTTCGTGCAGGCACTCGGTGTGGGCAGAGGAGGGGAGGTCAAATATCTCTGCGACATCCTCCCGCAAATTGCTCGCGCGGTTCAGGATATAAGCGCGGCCAGATCGATCGATCACGGCAATATCGTCGGAAACATAATGGGCGCCGCTCTGTACCAGAGCCGCTGTCAGCGTGCTTTTGCCCACATGGCTGAGGCCGGGAATCAGGATCGCCCGTCCCTCATGGACAACAATGCCGGCATGGAGAAATGCGCAATCGCGCGCATACGCCCCGAGCAGGTAGTCCACTCGCTTGGCCAGGAGGTGCTGCGCCTGTGTGCCGTTGATAGTGAACTCCAGCGGGATGCCGTTTTCCTGGAATAGAAAATGTCTTTCCCCCTCTTGTTCATGGGTGGGTTTTGTGATGTTGAAGCAAACGTCAGGCCGCCTGTCTCCCGCCTTGAGCCAATAGCCGGGCAGCGTCGCGGTGCATTGTTCCAATGTTTCGCGATCGGGACTGGTAATTTCAACTACCGCACCAAATGCTGACAGACGTGCAATGTGAGAAGCTTGCATAAGGCCGTGAACATCCGTCCAGACAACATAGGTCGAATAAGCGGCTCTTTGGCAGGGGCGCCGACTATCAAACCACAGGGTGTCTTATAATAAAATAATTAACAAAAACACATTGCAAGAAATACACCCACTTCGTGGCTGTGTCAACTGCAAATTCAATTGAGGAATGTGAATTTGCTTTATGAAATGGAATACTTGGGCACCATGCTAATCAACACTTGAGCTGATGTAGATAGCTAGTGTGTCCCTGTATTCCCATGATTTGCATAGCTTTTCGGAAAGTCAATTGCCACTGGAAATGTCTCTTTTTGGGCTGCTGCTTCTGTCAGCAGGGCGGCAGCCTGGCAGGGTCGGCACCTTGGTGCAAAAAGCCGCTCAACCGGCCTACTGCGCCGAATGACATTTTTATGATGAAAACATCCTAAAAATGCGCTTGACAGTGAAATGGGAACAGGATAGGAAGGAATCTTCAATTTTAATGTGAATGTTTCTGGAGGGGAGCAGTGGAATTCACTGTATTGCCATTCTCTTTATGCCGGGCCGCCGGATCAGCTGACAAGCTGGTTGTGCGGCCCGTTTTCGTTTTAAGGGGGGTAAAACCATGAAAGAGTTGACTCTATACTATGCCACCAACCGCAACCACCTGGGGAGTGACAACCAGCCGAGCGGTTACGGCACCAGCTTCAGCGCCGACGGCATGGAAAATCTCCGCTTCGGCCGGCTCACGCTTCAGGCCGATCCTGATACCGTCAGCGGTTATCTCTCTGCCACAGGGAGTTACGGCACTGGCCAAGGGATCGATCTGGCCGATTACCTGGCCAAGCAGGCTGATCAGGCGGTCATCACTCCCTATCCCGAAACGATCACCGACCGGAGCATTGCCGAGATCCACCAGCCGGAGACCGTGCTCGGCTCCAAGGCCATGTTCGGCGAGCTGCAGGGGGTGATGAGCGGCACCAGCGACGTGCTGGTCTACATCCATGGCTTCAATGTCACCTGGGGGGAAGCGGTCGGCTCGGCCCTTGCCCTGCAAGAGATGCTCAACAACTGCCCGGAGCGCTCCCCGGACCAAAGCGTGCTGGTGGTGCTCTTCACCTGGCCGTCCGACGGACAGGCGCTCCCCTTTGTTTCCTACAAGTCCGACCGGAGCGAGGCAAAGGGCTCCAGCGGCGCCTTTGGCCGCGGCCTGCTAAAGCTGCGCGACTTCCTCTTCGAGGTATGCAAGAGCGGCGGCATGCAGCGCGGCCAGAACATCCACCTGCTGTGCCACTCCATGGGGAACTACCTGCTGCAGGAGGCGCTGCAGCGGCTCGACGACTTCACCCCCGGCAACGCCCTACCGCGCTTCTTCGAGCAGATTTTCATGTGCGCACCGGACGTGGACGATACCGTCTTCGAGCCGGGTCAGCCCATGGTGCGCCTCCCCGAGCTGGCCCGCTGCGTCACCGTCTACCACAACCGCCACGACAAGGCCATGTTCATCTCCGACTACACCAAGGGGAACCCTGAGCGTCTCGGCTGCAACGGCGCCGCCCGCCCAGGTCAGCTGCACAGCAAGATCCAGCAGGTGGACTGCACCGGTGTGGTCAGCGGCGAGGGGTTTGTGGAGCACAGCTACTACCAGGTGGGCTATGT